>CAYUYG010000009.1:2605-14303 GCA_964449125.1 uncultured Coxiellaceae bacterium
TTATTGTATAAACTAGATGGGTTATAAATGGGGATTTGCCAATTTGGCGTTAATGATAAAATACTAAATTAGAAAAAAATTCGTCAAAGAATTATATTTTGAAAAAACCATTCTGGCGGGTTTTTCACAGGGGGCTCTAATTGCTTTAGTGCCCGGACTTTGTTATCCCAAAAAACTCGGCGGCATTATCGCCTTGTCTGGTTACCTGCCGCATGCTGAGGAAATTTTTAATAAAGCCAGCACGGTTAATCGTCAAATTCCGATTTTTATGGCGCACGGCACAGAAGATATTATTGTGCCATACGCATCCGGCAAATCCGCGTATCTAGCCTTGAAACAGTGTGATTATGCTGTTGAATGGCACAGTTATCCCGTACAGCATGCCGTGTCCGCACAAGAAATAAATGATATTAGTCAGTGGGTTCAAAAAATTTGGCGATGATTGAGAGCTAACCCCGCACGCAGTGCGCGGGGTTAGCAAATCATTAACTGAACAGGAATGAGAAACCGACGGAGAATAAATCCATAGTACCGGTCGCATTACTGCCTGTGGCACGCTGCCATTGCACATTCACTCCAAACTCTGGCATGAAATAATATTGACCACCTACGCCCATATAAACGCCTGTTTTGGTATGCTGACTACTGCCTAAACCAATAGTGGCGGCGGCAGCGGCATTATTTATATTTGTTTGTGCATTAAGACGTGACAAACCGAGTTTAGCGAACAATTCAAAACCGGAGTCTGAGAAAGGCAAAATACCTCGGCCTGCAATATCGTACGAATAATACTTAACCGTACCAGCCTTATTTGAACCGGATTTGATTGACGTGTCCGCATACCGGGTATAACCAAGTTCGGCAGCAAAATACGGCATGAATTTATAACCGACGTTTAAATTACCGCCTATGCCGGAAGAGCTCACACTGCCGGGATAATTGGAATCGGATAAACGGGTGGAACCAAGATTACCTTCCACATACCATCCATATGGAGCGGACATTGTTGCCAGCGCAGGAGCGGAACAAATGAAAGTCATTAAACCGCCAACTGCCAATAAAATCTTTTTACCCTGCATACTGCTCTCCCTAAATGAATTTCCCATATTTTTATTGGAATAAAATTTGGGTATTAGTATATAGCTGGAATCTAATCCGACGAAGTACTTTTTAAGCCTTCCTCCCTATCGGTCGTTAAAAAAAGCTGCAGGATTAATCAAATCATGGCTGCAATCATGGTTAGTTGGTATAAAAAAACATAAAACGAGTACAAATGAATATAAAACGATTGGTGGCATTGTTAAATGCTTATTTAACTTTTGCGGACTTGATTACAAATTTCGAAAGATGGTTTGTTCGCACAAATTGATCTTCAAGCAGCTTTAGAAAATTAAAGCCTGAATATAATCAAGATACCTATTTTAAAAAATTATACCGTCGATCAATTTGATTCAATCTTGTAATAAAGCAATATCAGCCACCTGCAAAAACAACTGCCTAAACTCTCGCAGTAATAAAATACGATTTTCTCGTTGCCGCTTATCTTCCACCATCACCATCACATGGTCAAAAAAATTGTCGATAGGCTGTCTGAGGCCAGCAAGCATGGATAAGGCATTTTCATAGCTAGATGACTGCAATAATGCTGTCAATTGATCTTTAATTTCCAGCTTTTTGGCCAAGTCTTCTTCGGCACTGCCTTTTTCAAATAAACTCGGATCAATCTGCTGTGCTGTTAAAGCTTCCGTATATTTCGCTAAAATATTGCTTACGCGTTTGTTCGCACTGCTTAATGCACCCGCCTCAGTTCTTTGCTTGAATTTCCTCACCGCTTCCATACGTTTGAGCGCATCCCGCGGATCGCGGATTCCCAAAGCTGCCACGGAAGCAAATACATCCGCGGAAATACCTTGTTCCTGACAATAAACGCGCAACCGTTCCTGAATAAAATTCATTACTTGCGGTACTATTTCTTTATTTTCCAGCGGAACTTTATACTGCTGAACGGCCTGACTTAATACTTCCTGCAAATCAAGCTGCAGTTTATTTTCAACCAAAATACGCAACACACCTAAGGTTGCGCGACGCAATGCGAACGGATCTTTATCTCCAGTTGGAATTTGATTAATTCCGAAGGTGCCGACCAATGTATCCAAACGATCGGCGAGCGCAAGTGCCTGTCCCACTTTTTGGGTTGGCAAGCGATCGCCTGCAAAACGTGGTAAATACTGTTCTTGCAGTGCGTCAGCAATTTCTTTGGTCTCATTATCCTGCAGCGCATAATAATAACCCATAGTACCTTGCAGCTCCGGAAATTCATTGACCATATTCGTCAATAAATCGGTTTTGGCTAAAAGCGCCGCACGCTCGACTGCTTGCAAGTTTGCGCCAATTTTTTTAGCGATTAAACTTGCCAACACACTTAAGCGCTCTGTTTTCTCATATAAGGTTCCGAGTTTAGCTTGGAACACAATGCCTTTTAGCTTTTCAACCCGCGTTGCCAGGGTTTGTTTTTTATCTTCGTTAAAGAAAAATGCCGCATCGGATAAGCGTGCTCGCAATACACGTTCATTACCCTGCACGACGCGTTTTGCATCCTGGCCCATAATATTACTGACCAAAATAAAATTGTTTAGCATATTACCCTGCGCATCCACGACAGGAAAATATCGCTGATGATCTTCCATTGCCGAGATTAATACTTCTTTCGGCAACTGTAAAAATTCTTTATCAAACTGACCGCGCAATACGACCGGCCATTCAACCAATCCCGTTACTTCATCCAGTAATTCATCTGTCACCAGAGCTTCGCCCTAACCCTTTTTCATGACAGTTTCGATTTGTTGCACAATATCAGCACGGCGTTTGGCAAAATCAGGCTTAACGTGTCCTTCAGTTTCAAGCAAAGATGCATATGTTGAAGCAGTTGGAATAGTCATCCAATCTGAGGCATGAAAACGATGGCCGCGTGTTGCACGATTAGCATCGCAACCAAGAATAGTGCCTTTAACAACTTGATCGCCGTATAACATGATCACGGCGTGTACCGGTCGTACAAATTGCGCATCACCATTGCCCCAGCGCATACGTTTTGCAATTGGCAATGCCGCTACGGCTTGCTCAACAATGGCTGGCAATAAACTCATGGTCGGCTTACCCGGCACATGCTGCTGATAACCTACCCATTCACCCTGTTCGTTTTTAATGGTGATTAATTCCTGGGGAGTAATCCCACAAGAACGCGCAAAGCCTTCGCATGCCTTGGAAGGGTTACCGCTTGCATCAAAAGCCTGAGACAATGCCGGGCCTTTGCGCTCAATCGTTTGATCAGCTTGGGCATCAATCAAATCACGCACCAGTACAGCCAAACGCCGCGGTGTCGCATAATAATCTACTTTCGAAAAATCTAAATTGGCTTTTTGCAAACCATCACTCATTTGCTGAGCAAAAGCTTTTGCCATCTTCAATAAAGATTTTGGCGGCAATTCTTCCGCAAATAATTCAACTAGAAAATCAGCGCGTTTATTCATGATTTTTTCTCTTGTAACAAAGGAAAGCCCAGGCTTTCGCGCGCCTGATAATAACTTTCCGCAACGGCTTTCGACAGGCGGCGTATTTTTAAAATGTGATTTTGTCGTTCGGTGACAGACAAAGCTTTGCGTGCATCCAGCAAATTAAAGGTATGCGAAGCCTTCAATACCATTTCGTAAGCAGGCAGTGGCAAACTTGCTTCGATCAAGCGCTGACTTTCTTTTTCATAAAATTGAAAATGCTTGAACAAGGCTTCCACATCCGCCGTTTCAAAATTGTATTTAGACATTTCCACTTCAGTTTGATGACAAACATCACCGTAAGTAACCACACCTTGCGGGCCTGCACACCAAACGAGATCATAAATATTATCGACACCTTGCAAAGACATGGCGAGGCGTTCCAAGCCATACGTAATCTCACCGGTGACTGGACGGCACTCTAGGCCACCCACTTGTTGAAAATAAGTGAATTGCGTCACTTCCATCCCATTTAACCAGACTTCCCAGCCCAAACCCCAGGCACCAAGCGTCGGCGACTCCCAGTTGTTTTCCACAAAACGGATATCATCCACCAGGGTATCCACTCCGAGTGCACGCAGCGAAGCCAGGTATAAATCTTGAATATCGATTGGCGAAGGTTTCAACACTACTTGAAACTGGTGATGGCGTTGGACGCGATTGGGATTTTCTCCATAACGACCATCTGTCGGGCGCCGGCTCGGCTGCACGTAAGCAGCACGCCAGGGCTCAGGACCAATGGCACCTAAAAAACTGCCGGTATGAAAAGTACCTGCTCCCACTTCCATATCCAATGGTTGCATAATGACACAGCCTAAATTACCCCAGTAAGCTTGCAGGGTCGCAATCAAGCCTTGAAAGGTTTTAGGATTAAACATATTTTTATTTACTGATGAATCCATGTGTATTGCCGTCTATAAACGCTGATTTGCGGGTGATTATAGCACTCTTCCTTTTGCTGGGGAGATGTTATCCTTTAAAAGAAACAGAATATCTAATGTAATGGAGTTATTATGGCCACCGTGAACTTCCCAAAAGCAATGCTGCCTAAATTTCAGGCTATCGTACCTGAACAAATTGAATCCGCCATCCAGGAAAAAATTACTGAAAATAAACAGGCATTGGCCCAATTGCTGGCGCAGGGTGGCCCTTACACCTGGGAAAATTTAATGCATCCACTCGAGAACATGAGTGACGAACTGAACAAACTCTGGTCACCCATTTCACATCTGCATTCCGTCGCAGAAACGGAAAGCCTACGCAAGGCCTACAATGCCGCCTTGCCATTACTCACTGAATACCATACCGAAATTTCGCAAAATGAAGCCTTATTTAAAGCTATTTCTTCTATTGCCGATAGCCCACAATTTGCTTCACTCGATCCAGCGCAACAGAAAATTATCAGCAATGATATCCGTGACTTTAAACTTGCCGGCATCCATTTACCCGCTGAGCAAAAAGCTCGGCTTGCTGAATTACAGAAAGAATTAACTCAATTGACGACTACTTTTTCAGAGCATGTGCTGGATGCAACACAAGGCTTTACTATCACGATAACAGATCAACATACATTAGCAGGTTTGCCGCATCAGGCACTCCAACTCGCCATTGATAATGCCAAAGCGCGCAATGTTCAAGGATTTGTGTTAACTCTCGATTACCCATCCTATTCCACTGCCATCAAATTTTTGCACGATCGAGAATTGCGCAAAACATTATATGAAGCATATTCGACACGCGCATCAGACTGCGGACCGAATGCCGGACGTTGGGACAATACACCCATCATTGATAATATTTTACGGGTACGCCGTGAAATAGCCGCCATTATCGGCTTTAAAAATTATGCAGATTATTCCCTCGCCACGCGCATGGCAAAAACTACCGATGAAGTCCTGCATTTTTTAAATGATTTATTAGATCGCAGCAAACCCATGGCAGAACGCGAATTTATTGAGCTGCAAAAATACGCCAAATCACTGGACAATATCGACCAGCTCGAGGCATGGGATACGCCGTATTATTCTGAAAAACTCAGTGAATCCATTTTTCATTTTTCTCAGGAAGATTTGCGCCCGTATTTTCCCATTGCCAAAGTATTGGATGGCTTATTTAAGATCGTGCAAACTCTCTACAGCATCACGATCAAGGAAGAATCTGACGTCGATGTCTGGCATCCTGACGTAAAATTTTTCGCTATTTACGATCATAATAATGAATTACGTGGTGGTTTTTATACGGATTTATACGCCCGCTCGCACAAACGCGATGGCGCTTGGATGGATGAATGCCGCGTACGTCGCCGTCTCGACAATCAACAAATGCAATATGCCGTTGCTTACCTGACTTGCAACTTCATGCCACCCGTCGCTGATAAGCCCGCGCTGCTCACACATGATGACGTTCTCACTTTATTTCATGAATTTGGACACGGCTTACATCACATGCTCAGTAAAATCGACTACCCATCCGTCTCCGGTATTAATGGAGTACCCTGGGATGCCGTCGAATTTCCAAGTCAATTCATGGAAAATTTTTGCTGGGAAAAAGAGGCATTAAAATTGATTGCCGCGAATTATCAAACCGGTGAACCATTGCCTGATGATTTATACATAAAAATGTTGGATGGCAAACATTTTGAAACGGGCTTACAAATGGTAAGACAACTTGAATTTGCATTATTTGATTTCCGTTTACATATTGAGTTTGATCCGAGCATTCCTGGACAAGTGCAATTGGTTTTAAACGATGTCCGCAGTAAAACGTCAGTTATCAAAGCACCAGACTTTAATCGTTTTCAAGACAGCTTTTCGCATATCTTTGCAGGCGGCTATGCGGCGGGTTATTACAGTTATAAATGGGCCGAAGTATTATCTGCCGATGCTTACAGCATGTTTGAAGAACACGGTATCTTTGATCAGGAAACCGGCTTGTCCTTTATGCAAAACATTTTGGAAACCGGCGGCGTACGCGACCCCATGACTTCGTTTATCGCTTTTCGCAAACGCGAGCCCTCCATTGATGCTTTGCTGCGTCATAGCGGTATTATTCAGCAGGATGCGGTCAGTTAGTCATGGCTTATAATATATTGAAAAAATTGGGCTTTTATAAGCTTAATGTATTAAATCTATACAATATTGCCTCGGATTTGATATAGTCTGGCTTCACGCACATACAAACGAGAGAGAGCGCCATGTTTCGCACATTAAAAAATTATCGTGAAAAGAAAAAAGCCGCTCAAAAGAAAGCAGAAAATGAGTCGTTAATGTTAAAAATGACATTTGCAGCACGAAACCCGCAAGCTGAAACGACTACCAATCCAGCGCCACAACCAAAACTTGCTGCAACGCAAAGTTTTCGTTTTCTAGCAAAAAAAACGAAAGTTATTAACACCTCTAGTAACGAACATCTTACCGTGTCAGCGCCCTCGATAAGTTTAAATGTACAATCCAAGTAACAACAAAATTGCTCATATCATTCTCGGTGGCAGCATTGGCAATGTCACCGAATGGTATAATTTTTTATTATACGGTTATTTAGCACCGGTTATCGCAAAACAATTTTTCCCCGTCCAAAACAAATTACTGTCGCTTACACTCGTTTTTACAGTGTTTGCGCTCAGTTTCTTTGCACGCCCATTAGGTGGCATTTTATTTGGCCGCATTGGCGATCGTTACGGCCGCCAGCGCGCGTTATTGATTTCCTTGATTGCCATGGCCATTCCCACTTTGCTCATTGCTTTCTTGCCAACATATCAAGTTATTGGCATTGCGAGCCCTATTCTTTTGTGTATTTTTCGTATTTGCCAAGGCCTATCTGCTGGTGGTGAACACACAGGTTCTGCTATCTATCTGGCCGAGCATGCACCGCCTACCCAGCGCTCATTATGGGTCAGCACCGTACCCACCAGCGCCGCCTTTGGATTATTAATTAGCTCATTCGCCTCACTCATACTCATTAATAGTTTTAGCAACGAACAATTACTCAGTTGGGGATGGCGTGCTGCTTATTTAATCGGCGCAGTCATGTGCCTCATCAGTATTTTATTTCGACTCACGCTGCCTGAAACACCCCATTTTAAAAAAATGCAATTAGAACTAAGACAACACACATCGCTGTTAGCCTTATTTAAAAACCCGCACACTCTACAAAACTTATTGATTGTGTTTGCCTTAGCTGCCAGCTGGGGTATTTTCTATCAAGTTTTATTTATTTGGATGCCAACTTATTTGACTGAAATGCAGCATTTCAAGGCAGGTACTGCACTCATTATTAATAGCTTATTTTTGAGCATTCTCGCTTGCCTAATTTTATTTATTGGTCATCGTGCTGATCAAATCAGTCGCAAACGTCTATTAATGATTTCGTGTTTCGCCATGTTTTGCTGCGCTTATTCCTTATTTCTGCTGCTTTCGTCTGGCCAAATCTGGCAAGCCTATTTGGCCATGGCTTTGTTTACACTAATTTTCAGCCTATTTTTACCTACTGCATTTGTCATGATGGTGGAAGCCTTTCATGCCCACGAACGTTATACGGGTTTATCTTTTGGCTTTAACGCCGGGCTAGCCATATTTGGTGGCACCTGTCCTTTAATCGTCACCTGGCTCATCCAAGCGACTCAAAATCAGGCTGCTCCAGCATTTTATATGATGCTGGCTGCTTTGCCTCCGCTGCTTATTTTCAATATAATCAAAGACAAACGTGGCGAAATGATCAGTTGATAATGAGAATCATTCTCATTATACTTGCCAGTATAGTCATAAAAATAATACGCCTCACCTATGCCAATATTCCGATACAGCGCAATGGCGACATTGTTTCTATCTTCATTTGCCATGGCAAATCAGCCTGCCCTCGAACATGGATTTTGTCCGCTCCTAGATACGGTTACTACCGAACGGTTACGCATTACCGCCAGCCTGTTTTTAAACGCCACACGTTCCGGCATTCAAGGTGAAAATTATTTACTGAATGAACAACTTTCCAATATTAAATTAAATACCGATTTGCGCCTGGATGAATGGAATCGTTTTCATTCTGTATTGATTTATAATACGGCACCCACGCCCATCAACCCTGAACTTTATTTTGATGAAGCTTATTTACAAACAAAAAATATCAAACGCTCGCCCTGGTATCTTCAGCTCGGGAGAAAATGGCTAACGTTTGGTAATTATAAAAATGATTTGATCTATAAACCATTTACCAAAGCATTGGGACAAACAAGAGAATACGCTGTGATAGCTGGGTATGAAAATAAAGTGTACGCCAATATGTCTGCTTTTTTTCCCTATACTCATGTGCGCAGCGCAGCTTTACCTTTTGCCTACAATGTAAATACTGGCGTTAAAGATCAACAAGGTCGCTTCTCTTATGATGCGGGCGTCAGTTACCTTTGTTCCATGACAGACACGCAAGCATTACAATTTAATAAAGGTTTTGGCGGTTTATTAGGCCGCAGTGTTTATCACGCCGTTCCTGCTGCTGCCGCCTATCTTAATTTACAGGATGAAAATTGGAATACGTATTTAACGTACGTGACTGCCCTCCATCCTTTTAATCGCAATGTCATGAGCTTTCAAAATGTGGGAGCCCGACCTGGGGCATTTAGCATCCAAAGTGGTTATAATTTTAACTTGCACGGCACGCGATTTAAAGCCATTGGTTTTTATGATAATTCGTTTCAGGCCCTCGCGTTATTACTGCCCAAACGCAGAATCGGAGCGGAAATAAATGTGTATCCCACGCCGTATATGGATGTGCAATTGCAATATTCACGCGATTATAATTATACGCCGGGCGAAACTGCACAAGGATTAGGAAAAACGATAAATGGGGCAAATACTAAAACCAATACGGTCGCATTACAGATTGTTCTGTATTTCAAGTGAGATTTTGGGATGCAGCTTGTATATTTGCTGTTTCTCTTTTGCGTCGCGGTAAAATTAAATAATACCAGGAGCAAAAAGCAGACACACCGCAAACAGCGATTAATGTACTCACGGGCCCCGCAGTTTTGGTTGAGAGCAAACCCATTAACGCACTGCTCAATGCCGAGAAACTAAAGTTGATAAAAAGTGAAGCGGCGGAGGAAATGGCCACCATCTTGGGAAATGGAGTGACCGCACCAACTGCAGTAATTGTCATAATAAATCCGGTACCAACATAAAAAACAGCCATGGGCACAATCACAATCGCAGCACTGGCAAAACCCAATCCGACCGCCAGCGCCATAAAACACGTGGATATAATGAGTATGGTGACACCGATACCCATCATGTGGGCAAGATTATACTTTCTCACTAGCTTGCCGCAAATCAATGTGCCAACCAAATGACCCACATCCAGTGTTGTCATTAATATACCAAACATAGCAGTCGAGACACCGAATGTTTTCATTAATAAAAACGAAGACGCCGTATTAAATGCCGATTCACCTGCAATCATGAATACTGAACATAATACATAACCGAGAAATAAAGGGTGACTAATGATGGTACGATAATAGCCCATCACTTGGCGCGCGTGCACAGGTAATGCTTCTTCGAAACGATGCGTGTCTTTCAAAAAGATCGCACATAAAACCAACATCAGTATGCTATACGATGCCATAATCAAAAAGGTCATGCGCCAGATAAAATGGGTTGCGATTAAACTGCCTAGCATTGGCAAGAAGCTGATAATAATAGATGCCGCTAAAAAGACGTAGCTAAATACCACTGCCGCTTTATTAGCTTTGTAATTATCGTTAATCATGGTACGGCCAATTAATACGGTTGCACTCGTGCCAAGACCTTGAATAAGTCGCGAAAATAATAATATTTCAATATTGGGTGCAATAAAACTTAGTAAATTACCGCAAGAAAATAAGGCCAAACCAATTAACATAAAACGTTTGCGGCCGTATTTTTCTGATAACGGACCAAACACAAACATGCCCGCGGCTTTCCCAAACAAAAAAATACTGATGGTATATTTAACGAGAGTTTGTGAGGTATGGAATTGTTCCGCAATAGTCGGCAACAAGGGTAATGTAAATTTAACCGCCATGACCCCGATAAACCAGGTGGCGATTAACATTATTTCGAGAGTAGGTAATTTAGTTTTCATGACACAACTCGCTCAGTCACTGTGCGCGCCACTTTCACGCGCAATAATATGATGGTTCCTGCCAATCCATACAATATTGCAATCACTAAAAAACTACTCGTATACCCTAAATGCGTCTCAATAATCGTGCCCAATGAAATACCCAATAAATCACCCACACGCGTTGCGCTACTGCTCAATCCCAAGAAAACGCCACGATCTTCCAGTCTGGCTTGGTCAACCACTAAGCGCAGTAAAACTGGTAAAATAGCACCTAAGGCTATGCCCCATAACAGGCGTAATATAAAAATGGCTGCGGGTGTTTCGACATAAGCTTGTAATACCTGCAAACCAGCGCAGAAAAAGAGAAGGGCTACGAGCGTGAGGTGAATAGTATCACCTGTTCGAATAATTGCATCAAATAATTTGCCCCATAATGGTGCTGACACAAATATCATCAAGCCTGTCGCCGCATATAACACCCCCACGGTCATTTCATTACCGCCAAGCTGTTCAGTTACAAACAGTGAAAAAACGGGTGTAATAACGCTGCGAGCAAACTGGACAATGATCATGACCAGGAGCAAGGATAAGATGAGCCGTCCCGCACCTTGCCAATGTTTAACATTCAATATTGAAAATTGCGTTTTGGATTCTGCTTTGACAACCGGTGTATTTTGCAGTGTCAGTAAAAAAACGAGCGTGATAGTCGCGCACATAATCGAAGACACGGTAAACACTGCATGATAATCCCACACCGTGACAATGGTTGCGCCTAACAGCGGTCCTAATAATGTGCCTATTGCCGTAGCAGACTGCAATTTACCAATGGTTGTACTACTTTGTTCAGGTGGTGTGATGGCGAGCGCCCACGCTTGTGCCGCTGCGATAAAACCCGCGAGCACGCCTTGCAATAAACGAATGAAAAAAATCAGCCAGACATCGTGACAAAATAAAATAAGTGTTTGCGTGATAAATAATCCCAGGCACGCACGTATCACCATGGGTTTATAGCCATGTTTATCACCCAGCCTTCCCCAAAGTGGCGCGCCCAAGGG
>CAYUYG010000010.1:0-14181 GCA_964449125.1 uncultured Coxiellaceae bacterium
AAACTATTTAACGTGGTTTTCACTAATAATGAAGTAAACAAAAACGCTGGCTATCTCTTTTTGTAATGATAAAACTTACGGACTTTAAACCTTATCCTAAAAACGATAAAAGTCGAGTAAGGATACAGACGTAATGACTGAAATAGGTCTTAAGCGGCGTTGTTTTATGCGTCGTGCAACAACAGTCGTAGGCGGCATTGGGTTAGCAGCAGCTTCTGTCCCATTTTTTCAATACTGGATGCCAAGTGCCGATACTGAAGCAGCAACGGCTCCAATCAAAATTGATATTAGTGCATTAAAACCTAGAGAACAATTAACAGTTCCATGGCGAGGCATGCCGATTTGGGTCATTTCGCGTGATGAAGAAATGCTTGGGACGCTGGCAAAGCTAGAGAATACCTTGCGTGATCCGTTGAGCGAACAAGATCAGCAGCCTGCTTATTGCAAAAATATCAATCGTTCCATTAAGCCACAATTTCTCGTTGCTATTGGCATTTGTACCCATTTAGGTTGTGTGCCAACGTATCGTCCGGACGTTGCCAGTGTTTCCCCAGATTGGTTAGGCGGTTTTTATTGTCCTTGTCACGGTTCCAAATATGATTTGGCAGGCAGGGTTTATAAAGATGTGCCAGCTCCGTTAAACCTCAAAATTCCACGTCACATGTATGTTAGTGACACGGAAATTCTGATCGGTCAGGATCAGGACGGGGTTCAAGGCTTTATTTCTATTAGTTAACGCAAGGAAGGAGTTAAATAAAAATAATGACAGAAAAAGCTCTCACTAAAAAAAGCCGTTTTATGGAGTGGATAGATAAACGCTATCCGTGGACGGAATTTTGGAAAAAACATTTAAGCGAATATTACGCTCCAAAAAATTTTAACTTTTGGTATTTTTTCGGTTCGTTTTCTTTGCTCGTGTTTGTCATGCAGATCATTACGGGTATTTGGCTGGTAATGGAATACGTGCCAACTGCAGATGGTTCTTTTCCTTCAATACAACATATTATGCGTGAAGTACGATTTGGGTGGCTATTGCGTTTTATGCATACCACTGGGGCTTCTGCGTTCTTTGTCGTTGTTTATCTGCACATGTACCGCGGTTTAATTTATGGTTCGTATCGTAAGCCACGTGAATTAGTGTGGTTAATCGGCATGATCATTTACTTCGCGTTATTAATTGAAGCATTTACCGGTTATGTGTTGCCATGGGGACAAATGTCTTACTGGGGAGCAACTGTTATCACCTCATTTGCCAGTGCGATTCCTTACATGGGTGATTTGTTGTTAACTTTCTTGCGTGGTGATTTCAGTGTTTCAAGTGTAACCTTGCATCGCTTCTTTTCCCTGCATGTTATTGCCATTCCCTTTATGCTGGCTATTTTTATATTCGTGCACTTGGTTGCCTTGCATCAGGTAGGATCGAATAATCCAGATGGCATCGATATTAAGGAAAAGAAAGACAAAGACGGAATTCCATTAGACGGTATTCCCTTCCATCCTTACTATACGGTGAAAGATTTAGTGGGTGTGGTGGTGTTTCTGTTTGTGTTTTCACTCGTTGTGTTTTTTGCACCAAAAATGGGAGGGTATTTCCTCGAGCCAGATAATTTTATTCCGGCCAACCCTTTGCAAACACCGAATGAAATCGCACCACTTTGGTATATGACGCCATTCTATGCCATGTTAAGGGCCGTTCCTAATAAGTTATTGGGTGTCATGGTGATGGCTGCTTCTATCGCTATCATGTTTGTGCTGCCGTGGTTGGATCGCAGTCGTGTGCGTTCTATACGTTATAAAGGAATGTATTCCAAAATCGCGCTGGTCATATTCGTGATTAGTTTTATGGTGCTCGGTTATCTCGGTCATGAAGGTGTGACCTACTGGCGTACTTTCTTTGCGCGCATCTTTACCGTCACGTATTTTGGCTTCTTCTTATTGATGCCTTTTTATACATCCATAGAAAAAACTAAACCATTACCAGAGCGGGTCACAGGATGATGATGCGTAACTTATTTGCCATTTGTTTGATTTTATTTTCCAGTGCTATTTGGGCGGAAGGGCAGGTGTATCCAGGTTTGCAGTTGGCAGAAGCGCCAATCAAACGCGCTGATATGGAATCGGTAAAGCGTGGCGCAAAATTCTTTGCGACGACCTGCATGAGTTGTCATACCATGGTGTATTTAAAGTATGACAAGATTGCGCAAGAGGCAGGCGTCACATTGGATAAGATGCCAATCAATGTGAAGACATGGCCGTATGGCGTGACACCGCCCGATTTGTCATTGGAAGCAGATATCCGTGGCGTCGATTGGATTTATACGTATTTACATAGTTTTTATAAAGATCCATCGCGGCCAACTGGTGCAAATAATTTGCTTGTGCCAAATACGGCAATGCCCGGTATTATTTCCGCATTCCAGGGCGAACAGCAACTGGTCACCCAGAAAGTAGCCTCTGGAATTATTTATAGTGACTTACAATGGTACGATTTGCTGGTGCTAACAAAGCAGGGCAGTATGACGCCTGCGCAATTTGATGCAACGACCGCTGATTTGGTCAACTTTCTCGCTTATGCTTCACAACCTTTCCATGAAGAACAGCAAACCATAGGCTGGTGGGTGTTGGGCTTCCTCGCCATTCTGTTTGTGATGATGTACATTCTTAAAAAGGAATATTGGAAAGATGTGAAAAAGCGTAGAGAGTAGCCGTTTCCTCCACGCTTCCCGCATCGACAGGAGGTTGAACTGAAGACAGTTCAACCTTCTCCAAGGATGACCCTTTCAGCCTGGAGGCTTTTAGTTGTTCATTCGTCGTCTCACATATTTTATCATCGTCACTGTACTTGCCTTTTCAGCCAGTCGATTTTTGCCGACGTACGTTCAGACGAATTGGTTAATTTGGTCCGCTCTCAGTTTGTCTCTTATTTCACTTGGGAATACTTTTTTTCAACGCATAAGCTGTATATTGCTGACGGGGATTGGCTGTGCAGCTGGCCTTTTTCTGGCGAGTTTACTTATGCCGAACATGCAAATTTTATATCTGTATTTAGGTGGAGCAAGCTTCCTATTGGTGTATGGGATGAGTCGCCAGCCTCATTACTGGCTGCCATTATTAATTGTTAATTTCTTTATAGCGTTTAGTTTGGTGCCTGACGCGAAGTTGGCGAGTAATTGGTATCCCGGAGAATTAATTTTGCTGGGTACCCTCATTGCGTTAGTGCCGCAAATTATTTTTTGGCCGTATTTTGTTTCAAATCAAATCAAACAAAACATCATCGCGGCAATTAGCGCATTGCAAGGACTTAGCAATGATGTATTTTTTTGTCTATTGCAACCCGATTATCCTGATCGCTTATATTTGTACGAAAGAAGAATCCATGCACAAAAAACTAAAGTAATGACGGCCAATCAACGTTTGCATTATTTACTCGAAAAAAATAAAAATCTGCCAAGGGATAAGAAGGTAGTATTGACCAGCGTTTTACTGCACTTTGATTTGCTGTATGAAAGTTTTATGAATTGCGCGCAAGTGCGTTGGCGCACCACAGACCATACCATTTTTGCTGTTTGCGAGCAGGATATTAGCGGTATTTTACAGGAAATGAATAAGGCTTATGATGAGTTTATTGCATTATTGACGGTCAAGACTAAATTGCACGCTGATTTAAGCGTGCTTGATGTCAGAATAAATCAATTTGAACAAACCTATCAAAGTGTTATGCAGGTAACTGCACGCGAGCCCATTGTGTTGTTGCTATTTGTCTCAGGATTGCAAATGTTTGCTTCGGAATTATCTGTATTTAATACTAAGCTAAATGAAGCAAGGGTGATATTTAAATGAAGCATGCCATTCGTGTCACCCTAGCAGTTTTTCTGGCTCTTTTGACAAGCTATTACGTGAACACTCATGCTGCACTTTGGCTGGTTTTAGCTGCCTTGCTAACCAGTATTGTGCCGGTTACCATTCCATTACGTGAACGAATCATTGTATTAGTGATGATGCTTGCTGGTCTTGCATTGGCGGCGATTAATTTAAGTAGTGTGTCGGAAAATTTCATTCCCATTGTGTTGGGCTTGGTGTTCGTGATTATTGCAATGGCTTTGACACAATCAGCTCATACCAAAAATAATATTTTTTTATTAAGCTTTTTTTTAATTTTTATGGTGTTTTTATTATTGCCCCATAGCGCGTGGCGCGATTGTTTTGTAGGCTGTGTGGTGGGTAATGTCATTGGTATTTTTTGCAGCGTATTGGTTTTGGCGGGTAATTTTGAAGACGAGTTTAGCCGTGGTGTCCTGCCAAGTTTGCAGGCAATGGATAAAAATCTGGAAGGATTACAACAGATAATAGATAAGGATGATGAAAAGGATGTCTCGCAGAAAATTTTTAAGCTGCAGCGGATAGGTGGTGTGCAACAAAATGCTTATCCTGAGTGGGTGTTTAATGCAGGCTTTAATCCCGGGCTCAGATCTGGGTCGCGCTTTTTTTTAATTAAGCTAGAACAGGCGCAGGAAGCATTGTGCGCATTAAATTATCTTGTATTGCGTGATTTGCAAATAGATATTCTTCGTGATCAAACCAGTTTGTTTGTCAAAAGCTTGCAAGGTAATCGGGATTTATTGGCTACATTAATCCATTATTTTCAGAAAAAAACCATGCCTGCCCTGCAGCAAGATTTCACAAGCGATATCAGTGCTTTGGAAACAGTATTGCAAAAAACAGTTCCACCCAAGCTTGAATTATTAGAGATTGCCCCGGAGTATCTTGCATTGACGGCATTTGTCCGCGAATTAAAAGACTTACGCCAGCTTCTGTTGCAATTAACGGCGGCGCTTCCAGCTGCAGAAATTATTTCAGCATCAACGGGCACTTGAAAAAACAATTCCCGTTGCATGCTCTGAAATTAACGTACGCCTTGATAGCCGTTTGGAACGCCTTCTTTGGATAGGACAATTTGCCATAATTGCATGGAACGCGCGCGAAACCCACCTGCACAAGACAATAAATAATATACCCACATACGATAAAATCGTGCGTCATATTTGTTTTTTAATTCATCCCAATGTTTAAGAAAATTCTCATACCATGCCATTAAAGTTAAATCATAATACGCACCCATGTTATGCCAATCTTCCATTACAAATAAGCCTTCAATTGATTTTGCAATTTCTGCGATGGAAGGCACAATCCCGTTTGGGAAAATATATTTTGTTATCCATTCATTGCCAGCCAATGTTCTGACGTTATTGCCAATGGTATGCAGCAAAAACAAACCATTATCTTTTAATGCGCCATGTGCGACGGTCATGAAGGTTGAATAGTTAACTGCCCCCACATGTTCAAACATGCCCACTGAAACGACGCGATCAAATTGTTCATTGATATCGCGATAATCTTGCAAGCGAATTTCGATCGGTAAACCCTCGCAGTAAGATTGAGCATAGGCATGTTGTTGTTCAGAAATCGTAATGCCTACTACGTTGACGCCATATTTTTCTGCTGCATAGCGCGCAAAACCGCCCCAGCCGCAACCAATATCCAATACGCGTAAGCCTGGTTTTAATTGTAATTTTTTACAGATTAATTCGAGTTTGGCTTCTTGCGCTGCATCTAGCGTTTGCGTATTTTGCCAGTACCCGCAACTATAAATCATGCGTTTATCAAGCATGGTATTGAAGAGATCATTGCCTAAATTATAATGTTTGTGCGCGACCGTTTTGGCACGCTGTCGGGATTGAAAATTAATAATTTTTGACAAAACATATTGAAGTTTAAACCGAAACGGAATGTTGATTGTTTCGTCTAATTTTGCGTGTAATATCTTTTCAAATAAGATATCTAGTCGTTCGCAATCCCACCAACCGTCCATATAAGATTCACCTAATCCAAGCGCTCCCTGATCCAATACGCGCGCGTAAAATTTATTATTATGAATTTGTATATCCCAGGGTTGCGTGCCGTTAATAGTGACGCCTATGGTTTGCAATAAACTTTTAATGAGATTTTCGGCAGGGGATTTTGGCTTCAGAATGGTAGGTTTATCCATATTTACAATTGTCTTCTCCATGAAGAGCTCCGTAATTCCGATGTATTGGGCAGTAGAATATATAGTTTTTTTTAAAAAAACTACATTCTGTCATTGGTGCTGCTCAAAAATTCTATATGCGTTCTGTTTGGCAAGTTTGGCTTAGGGACTGTACGAAAAGTGTAGCCAGAATCGCTATTCTGCTATACTGACATGCAATTAAACAAACAGGAAAACAGTCACATGTCATTTGATTTTTTGGCATGGTGGGTATCCTTCTCGGAAGCGCCGTTTGTCTTGTTGATTATATTGTTAATAATCACCCATTTTATTTATCTTCGCTATTTTCGCCATGCGCGGTTAACCGTCATAAGTCCCAGTCTAATCATGGCATTAGGGTCATTTATCATGATTTGCCTGCCTGAATTACAAGTTCCTATTAGCTTCATGGTGATTGTTGCAGAAGAATTACTGTTGGTATGGGTCTATATCACGATTGCACTATTATATGGTTATTCTCAAGATTCAATTTCCTTTTCTCGGCCAATCCATAAATTGGAGATGGGTGCGTGGATAACCGGTACCGCTATAACTATGTTAGTCATTGATCAAATAGAACCGACTTTATTCGGTTTTATTTTAATGCTCGGTTTTGCCAGTTTCCTTTTATATGCAATTTATTGCGGGTTAATGGTGCAATGGATGAGGGCGGCATTAAATAAAAAGGTTACGGTGGATGGTAGATTAATGCTGATGACAATTGCGACGCTATCACTCGCACTTTTGATGATGGAAGTATTTGGTTTTGATGTGCCATCCAAAATTTATCAGATTATTATTTTAATTGGTATGATAATGGGCTTGTTGAGTTTTTTGGCAATCAGCGTGAGGCTGTTTCGTCAATGCAACCGCCATTTTTTGGCTGTTTGGTCGGTGAGTAATTGTCTCATATATGGTGCATTTGCCATGGCTGGCCTTGCAGCATTGGAAACCCATGCTTTTTCTAGCCAGCTAATTTTTATCAATTGGTGTTGGGTGGTAAGCTGTTTTATTGTTATTGAAGGTTTGGAATTGATCCGCCTGATCATCAAATGGCAGACACAAGGTTTGATTAAGGCGGTAGGTAAGTATCATGTGTTACAGTGGTTACGCATATTTTCATTGGTTATGATGCATGGGTTTGCTTTGTCATATTATAATCATCATTATATAAGCAGCGAGTTGTTGGCATTCCTAGCAAATTATATGCAATACCTGGTTGCTGTTCTTGTTGTTATAGAATTGGGTTTGTTTGGGTCGCGCGTGGTAAAGCATGGAGAATACAGATGAAAGCAGTCATATGTTTAGTAATAACTTGTTTGTTTGGTTTCACGAATGCCTATGCTTACACGGGATTTGATATCTGTAATTTTGGTAACGAAAAAGTTGATACCATAATTTGTTACGGTCCAGCCGTTTTGAAAGATACAACGATTGCAGGTGATGTGAAGGTAGCCGGTCCACTTAAAGCAAATAATATTTCGGCTGGCGCAATGCATATTGCAGGATCGGCAACCGTGCAGCAATCCAAAGTGTTGGGTCCTGCTGATATTTCCGGCCCCTTATATGCTGAGAAAGTGACATTTGAAAAAGGTTTAAATGTGTCTGCCAATAGTGTGACACTGCATGGTACAAGAGTGAAAGGTTCAATGGTCATTACTTCACAAGCAACCAAACCCTATTTAAAAATGGAATGCGGTTCTATCATTACCGGTGGAGTGACATTTGATGGCATGGAAGGTGTGATTCAGGTGACAGACGATTCAATGGTACAGGGCAAAATTGTGAATGGCACCCTGGAATTTATCCGAAAAAAATGCAGTTAATTGGCGAGAATCAGAGTTGGCCGTGAAAAAAAATTTGCCGAATGTTGAAGATGTTTTACAATTGCATCGCCAAGGTCACTTATCCGAAGCAAAACAAGCTTATCTCTCCATTTTAAATGCTGATCCCAATAATGTAACTGCATTGCACTATCTGGGTGTGTTGTATGCTGAAGAAGGCGAGCTCTCTGAGGCAAAGCGATATTTGCAACAAGCTGTCAATTTGCAACCGAATAATCCAAGCTTACTATTGCATCTCGCAAATTTATATAAGGCGCAGGGTATGTATGCGGATGCTCAACAAATTTTAGAGGAATTATTGCGCGCCCATCCTCAATTTGCAGCCGGTTTTAATAATTTGGGAACGGTGTATTATGCTCAGCAACAATGGCAGGAAGCGGTCAATGCTTATCAGGCCGCCATTGATATTCAGGCCAATTACATTGACGCTTATTACAATCTAGGCTTAACGTGGAATAAATTACATCGTTTTGAAGCTGCCTTGCATGCATTTAATGCTTTATTGGATATTGCTCCGCAACATCCCGGTGCTCAATTTCAAAAATCGATTCTGCTGATACGTGATGGCAAGCTACAAGAAGCACTCCACCTTTTAACGGCACTTGCGCAAACCTATCCCTATCATGTTGAAACTCAGGCTAACCTGGCTTTATGTTATTTGCGTCTTGGTAATCTTGTGCTTTCCACGCGGCATTATTTAAACGTGTTGGATATTACGCCTAATGATGTGCAGACCTTGTTTAATTTAGGCGTCATCTATATGCAACTAGGCAAGATTGATGAAGCGGTGCAATATTATTTGCGCGCAGTTCAGCAGGACAATAATCTTTATGAAGTTCATAATAATTTGGGATTCATTTTCCTGGTAAAAAAAGACCGGGCCGCAGCCTTGTTACATTTTCGCGAAGCCTTGCGGCTGCAGCCTGATAATGAAGCCTTGCGCCATACGATAACAATTATTGCCCAAGACAAGCCCGTTTCAACTTCACCACCAGCCTATATCGAAGCTTTGTTTGATTCCTACGCCGATCATTTTGATACGCATTTGCAACAATCACTGCATTACCAAGTGCCTACGCTTATTTATGAGGCGGCCAAAAAGCATGGGAAATTGTCGGGCGCAGCTGTCTTGGATTTAGGCTGTGGTACTGGATTGACGGGTGAGCTTTTTAAAAATGAAGCAAGTTTATTGATTGGGGTTGATATTTCCGCAAAAATGCTCGAAATCGCGGCGCAAAAAAATATCTATGCGAAATTGGTGCAAGCGGAACTCTCCATTTTTTTGACGGAGCAGCCGGATCGATTTGATGTCATCACGGCAGGCGATGTGTTGGTGTATAGCGGGGATTTAATGCCAATTTTTTCTGGTATCGTGCAAGCGTTAAAATCGGGCGGTGTTTTTGTGTTTAATCTTGAGCAGGGTGTTGACCACGATTATCAGATGACCGCATCAGGCCGTTTTACCCATAAGCTTGAATACGTCGGCCAGCTTGCTGCAGCATGCCAGTTACAAGTTGTCGCCGCTGAGGCAGTTACGTTGCGCATCCAGGCGGAAACGCCTGTGCAAGGTTATCTTTATGTGTTACGGAAAGACTGAATACGAACCTATGCATGACACGCGTAGCTAAATGTGTTAGATTTTTTAGAATTGCAAGCAGCGAAGGGTCGTTATGAAACGGTATTTGTCCATTGCGGTGAGCGTCCTTTTTTTTCTTACCTTAATCAGTTGTGCTACTAATCGTACTGCTCATGTGAATGCTAATTACACACAAGAGACGTGGATGTCAGGTGTAGAAAAAGATCCTTCCAAATGGCTGCAAGGCTCGGATGCTTGGTTTATGAGTGGCAATCCGTATATTCAGGTCAAGTATAACGCGCCGTACTCTGTTGCAATGAGCAATATGTCAGTTCACGTTCCTAATTTCACCAATATAAAAACAAATGGTGATTTTCAAGTCCAAATTTATGGTACTCAAGGTAGTAATAGCGTCACAGTTGATGGGCCAAATGGTGCAGTCAGGGCTGTCAAAGTGGAAGTCGTCGGCAATACGCTATGTATCATACAAGCTGAAAAAGCCCCGTCTAATATGCGACAAGTCATTGTGCGCATTGCTGTTGCCCAGCTAAATAATCTTATGCAAATGGGTAATGGCACCGTTGAAGGCATACGGTTGTTTAGTAATGGCTTAAACGTTGTTTCATCTGGCTGCGGAAACGTATACCTGTCCGGTAATTTAAACGTGCAACATATCACTAGCACCAATAGGGGTTCCGTTATCATTTTTGGTGCGAATACGTCGAAACTTGATATCAAAACCACTGGCGCTGGTTGCGTGAAGGTGAGTGGCAATATTGCTTTAGGCACGATTACGCACAAGAACAAGGCAACAGGTGATATCAGTCTCATTGGGGTCAATGGAAATTGTGCCTCACGTATTTATGCGGAAGGTCGCGGCAAGATCAGTATTAACGGGCGCGCAAATCTGCGCGAAGTGCGCGCAAGCGGTCATACTTGTGTCTATGCTTACCCCGTCGGCAGCGGCGCTATGTATGTTTATACTCGAGATTATGCAAAAGTTGGATTAGCTGGTAGTGCTAATAATATATTTGTGGATACGTCGGATTCATCCCGTTTTTATGGGCGGTATCTGTGTGTGCGCGATGCGTATGTGCGCGCACATGATTGGTCGCATGTTAATGTCACAGCGAGCAATAAGATTTTTGCAGCAGCAACGCAACATAGCAGTGTTTATTTCTTCGGCTCACCGCAGATCATGTCGCAATTTGTGAGCGCAAACGGTGTGGTCATTCCAGTATGGATTTCTGGCATGCCAAATTGCGCAGTCCCTGCTTATCGCGCGACCGTTTATAAAGGTGCACCACAAAATAATTCAGGTTATGTGCGACGTTACAAAGGTTAGTATCTTCACATTAGTACCTCCTCACTTTGCAATACCTTTATCGCCTTCCCCTGAAAGGGGAAGGTTGCAGATAAATTTCCTTCCCCTTTCGGGGGAAAGTGTCGCAACGCGACGGATGGGGTGTTTAAACAGAAGGTGTTTTGGCGCATAAAGATTTTTGTTAAATTTTCTTATGTCACTTAATCATGATGGGCTTCGTTGCCTCAGCCCAACCTACATGGCTGGTGTAATCCTTCCGCTTTCGGGGGAAAGTGTCGCAACGCGACGGAGGGGTGTTTAAACAGAGGTATTTTGGCGCATAAAGATTTTTGTTAAATTTTCTTATGTCACTTAATCATGATGGGCTTCGTTGCCTCAGCCCAACCTACATGGCTGGTGTAATCCTTTCCCCTTCGGGGGAAAGTGTCGCAACGGATGGGGTATAAATCTGCTTTAACAATCGTTGCGTCGTTGGGCTTCGTTACCTCAGCCCAACTTACAACGTTTGTATATGACCTCTGTCATTCGCGTGGCTTCGAAAGTACTAGACACCAGAATACAAGTACACCATGGAATCAAATGCACTATTAAATTGGCCACTCACCATACGCAAGAAGTTTGATGAACCACCGTATTCTTTAAACGTAGTGGTGCCAAATTCAGTTTGCATTGCATCCATCAGATTGCCTATGTTATCTGCAAGTCCCAATTTCACGGCGGTTTGTCCTGACCAGAAATCTCCCGTAAAGAGTGTCGCAGGATCAGCTTTTAATCTGCCTTTACGTCCTTCCAGAACGGTTTGTTCGAAGTTTTGATGAACTTCTCCAATGACCGTTTTTATTTTTTCTAAATCTTCTGGTGTTTGCGGTAAGAAAGGATCAAGTCGATCTTTATCGGCACCGGCAATATAAACCCGACGCTCGACACCCAGTTTTTTCATTAGATCTACAAAACCAAAACCTTTCATGATGACACCAATGGAGCCAGTCAAAGTATTTGCATTAACATATATTTTATCGCCAGCGACCGCGACATAATAAGCGCCAGAGGTTAATAAGTCTTCGCCGACAATCACCACCTTCTTATTATATTTCTTTTTGTATTTCATGATTGCATCATGAATGATGGCGGCTTGCACGGGTGTGCCACCAGGTGAGTTGATATCAATAATCACACCCGTTGCGTTTTTATCAGAGAAAGCATCTTGCAACACAGGAATAACTTCTTGTGCTGAAAATTCCCTGCCTGGTGCAATCATGCCATCTAAACGCACAAGAGCTGTATATTTGCTCATTGTTTCAGATGAAGAGAGTGATGATTTTCCAAAATGATTAAAAATGCTAAAAATTAAATAAGCAATAAGTGCAAACCACGCGATGAAACGAATGTTTTTCCAGCGTCGATCAGCACGTTTTTCTTTTAATAAATCTTGAACGAGCAAGGTGCTCGCGTCTTTTTCGTTAAACTCTTGCATATTTTTTTAATCCTGTAGTTTTAATCGTAGTGAAGTGTCGCTATAATTCGCCAATTAATTTAATCCCTACAATAATATTAACCGTAAAAACTCACGGAAGGAGATAGCGTGCGACGCATACAATCTACCTTGTTTGCTTTACTGGCTGCAAGTAACGCGGCATTTGCTGAAACAACTCTCAATTTAACGCCTGGTGTCTCTCCAATCAGCCATGATGTGTATGAATTACACATGACGGTTTTCTGGATATGTGTCTTTATTGGCTTAGTTGTCTTTGGCGCGATGTTTTACTCCATGATGTATCATCGAAAATCACGCGGCGCAAAGGCGGCGGAATTTCATCATCATACATGGCTCGAAATTACCTGGACCATTATCCCTGTCGTTATTTTAGTACTCATGGCAATCCCGGCAACGAAAGTGTTGCTGAACATGAATAACTACGATAAAGATGAATTGACTATCAAGGTCACCGGTTATCAGTGGAAATGGCATTATGAATACATGGAAGATGGCATCAGCCTTTTTAGTAATCTTTCAACACCCATGGCGCAAATGAAACACCAGGAGCCGATGGGACCTGAGTATTTGCGTGAAGTGGATCATCCCTTAGTTGTTCCCATTCATAAAAAGATTCGTTTTCTAATTACGTCGAATGACGTGAATCATGCATGGTGGGTGCCTGATTTTGCTGTGAAGCGCGATGCTATCGCTGGCTTTATTAATGAAGCCTGGACCATTATTGATAAGCCTGGTACTTACCGCGGACAATGCGCGGAACTCTGTGGTATCAATCATGCCTTCATGCCGATTGTAGTCGTTGCGACAACTGATCAGGGTTTCAAAGATTGGGTAGCGCAACAAAAAGGTCAGGCAACGCAAGGTGAAGCAGAAACCAGCCGTGCTTGGACGAAAGACGAATTGATGAAGAAGGGTGAGCAAGTGTACGGCACGATTTGTGCTGCATGCCATCAACCGGGTGGAACAGGTTTGCCACCAACCTTCCCTGCATTGAAAGGCAGTAAAATCGCCACGGGCCCAGTCGCTGATCACATTAACATTGTGTTCAACGGCAAATCGGGAACCGCCATGCAGGCATTCAAGAGCCAATTAAGTGATGTTGATATTGCCTCCGTTATTACTTTTGAACGTAATTCATGGGGCAATAATACCGGCACAGTCATCCAACCAATCCAGATCAAGGCATTCCGTGATGGTAAATCTGTAACAGATGCCTTGGCAGTGCAACCCGCTCCTGCAGGTGCTGCACCTAAGACGGATGACAAAACGCCAACACCACCAACCGACGGTGCGAAACCGGCGGCGCCAGTTTCGGCTGAGCCCGCTGCTGCGCAACCAGCAGCAACACAACCAGCAACAGCGCAACCCGCTGCTGCACCTGCTTCATCAGGTAACGCGCAACCAGCAGCTGCTTCTGCCGCTGCTGCGAGCAATCCAGCAGATGAACTTAAGGCAGCGATAACGCGAGGTGAAAAAGTCTATATGAATACCTGCGCTGTTTGTCATCAACCTGGTGGTACCGGTATGCCGCCGACTTTTCCAGCATTGAAAGGCAGTCCAATTGTGACAGGTCCGGTTGCTGGCCATCTCGATCGAGTTGAGCACGGTAAGCAAGGCACGGCCATGCAAGCCTTTTTAGATCAGCTGAGCGATCAGGAAATTGCAGATGTTGTTACTTATGAGCGAAATGCATGGGGCAATAACACCGGTACGTTAGTAACGCCTGCCGAAGTGAAGGCGGGACGTGACCAAGATAAAAAACAATAATTAGGGAGCGATGAAGCTTATGACGACCCAAGCACACGATCACACACACGGCCATGATGAGCATCATCATGAACCGCCTGCCAGCTGCTAAAGCGCAAAAAACCGCCCGGC
>CAYUYG010000011.1:0-14126 GCA_964449125.1 uncultured Coxiellaceae bacterium
GATGCGAGCGTGGCTTTTTATAATCCAGCCGGTCTCACGCGCTTTAAAAACCAGCAAGTTGTGGTGGCATCTGATGCTATTTTAACCTCATTTAAATACCAGGGTGGCATGACCGTTAGCACGATTGATGGCGGTAACACGGTATTGCCTGTTACGGCACAGGGCGGCGGGTTTAACTTGGTACCTGCATTGCATTATGTCGCGCCGATTAATGAGCGCATGGCATTTGGTTTTAGCATCGATGTCCCATTTGGCTTGAAAACAAATTATGGCAAAACAACACCTATGCAGTATGCAGCGACGATGTCCTCTGTCATGGTCATCGATGTCAGCCCTGTCATTGCATTTAAATTAACCGATAAAGCGTCCATCGGCTTGGGTCCTGATATTCAACGTATGTACGGCGAATTTAATCAAACCGGAACACTTGGCGGTATGTTTAATACGCCTGCGGTGAATAAGGCAAATGATACAGCCTATGGTTATCACGCCGGTGTCATGTATGAGTTCACGCCTGAAACACGCATGGGTTTGAGTTATCACTCGCAAGTCGTGCATCATTTGAGCGGTACAAGCCGTTTTCAGGGGCAGTTAGCTGATTTATTTAATAATGGTCCCATTGTTTCTAGTCGCGCGACCGTGAATGTTACCTTGCCGCCTTATACAGCATTAAGCTTGTATACACGCGTACGCCCGAAAGTGGCGGTGATGGGTACCGTGATTTATACGCAATGGAATACGTTCAAGAATTTAATTTTTAATAATGTAGCCGGTCTTGATCCTGATCCGAGTACACACATCCAAGTCTCTATTCCTGAACATTATCGCAATACCTGGAATGTGTCCGTTGGTGCTGATTATTATGCAACTGATCAAATTACCTTACGCGGTGGTTTAGGCTATGATGAAACGCCAGTACGCAATCAATATAGACATGTACAATTACCAGATAATAATCGCTACATTATTGCGCTGGGCGGCCACTACCAAGCGACCAGAGCAATTGGTTTAGACTTAGGTTGGCAGCATCTCTTTATGCAAGAAGCGCGTGTCAATCCACCACCTCAAGCAGCCGGTGTTCAGGTTGTGACAACCAATGGAAATGTGAGTGGCGGTGCTGATGTGTTTGGTGCGCAGCTAACTTGGGATATTGTGTAGTTTGCAGGAGTGACGAATAAATGTAGTTTGGGCTGAACGTTTTTTGTGAAGCCCGCTATGAAAAACTCTCCCCACTTGCGTGGGGAAAGTGTCACGATGATGCGATTACTCGAACCAAGACTTTAACCAACTTTTTAAAGTTGGATTTTTCTCATTCAAATCGACATTGAATCCACCACCTGATGCTGTAAAGCGATTATCCTCTACCGTCATATTGATAACCCCATTTTTTGCATTAACCGTTGCTTTGCCAGCCGCTTTACCAGAACAGTTATTATTAGGATAAACATAGACTGTGCAATTTGAACTGCCACACAATGTACTTATCAGTGAAGTAGGGACGGATAATGATTCGTGGGGTTTGGCAACACCTCGAGAACCCAACCAGGACGAACAAGGGCTTGAACCAATGTAAGCCGTGCCAGAGAATTTAGTATTATTGTGCATCGTAATATCTGCTGCATACGAGCACATTGGCAAAGTGAGCGCACTCACGAGTAACAATTTTTTAAACATAACAACTCCATGTTTTAACAAAAAGAAATTCCTGGGAAGAAAGTCTTCCCAGGAGTAACGCTTACGCTTGATTTAACGTAATATTGAAACCACTGCCAATTACTTTGTAGTTAGCAGCATGTACCACGATACCTTTAATACCTGAATTCACATCAAATGTAACGCTTGCAATGAGTGGACCTTGGCAATTATTGGTTAAGTAAACATCTGCCTGACAATTTGATGGGAATATGGTGCAAGCCCATTTAACTTTGTCGCTTGGCACAATGTGGTTTTGTTCATGTGGTTTAACAACACCCGCGTCTTTAAGAATGGTTGAGCACAAACCATGATTAATAACGGATGTTGATGGGAGATCGGTATTATTCGAAATGAGCAAATCATTTGCTTGAGCGCTAAAAGAAACCATACTTAATCCGGCAAGGATTAGACTAGTTGCTATTTTTTTCTTCATATCAAAACTCCTAACAAAAATGAGTAAATTTATTCCAGGCTTTCGCAAAGAATCCGGGGGATTGTAAAGAATATTTTTTAGCCACGCAAATGGGTTGGGATGATTAATTTATCGCCAATCGATAAACTACTATTATCCACGAGGTTAGCCACACGAATGGCGGCAGCAGATGTACGAAATTTGTGCGCAATGGTTTCAATAGTATCGCCACGTCTGACCATATAGACCGTATCACCTGGTTGTAGGGCGCTGCTTTGCTTGCGCTGCTTGCCGGTGTTAGTAGCCAAATGGGTGGGGATAATGAGCTGCCTGCCAGCTTGTAATTTGCTGTTACCCAATTGGTTAGAAGCGCGTAAGGTGGTGCTATTAACGCGAAAGCGTTGCGCGATACTTTCTAGTGTGTCTTTTGCACGGACCATGTAAATGGTATCGCCTGGCTGTAAGGTGTATTTGCCCGAGGGTGTAACAAAGGTATCCGGCGATGAAGCAGTATTGGCACGTTTGCTTTTTGCAACGATGACAATGTCCTTGGATTTGGATTCGCTTTTATCATTGTCTGCAAATTCCATTGTGTCATCTTTCGGCAAGGTTATTTGGCCGTGGTAGGGAATTAAAATATCGCTACCATGGCGTAAACTATTTTTACCGAGATGATTTAATTTACGAATAGCAGCCATGTTTGTTTGATATTTTTTGGCGATAGAGGCAAGCGTATCGCCTGATTTAATCGTGTAATGTATCCAATTAATTTTTCGTGTCAGCTGTGTACGGCTGAAATTCTCAGTGAATTGTTCAACATTTTCGATGGGAAGAACGAGTTTATACGGTCCTTTACTCGATGTGGAAGGCCGAGTAAAACCTGAATTCAATTGCTGCATTTTCTTCAAGCTAATGCCTGCAAGTTGTGCGGCAAATTTTAAATTAATTTGCGAGCCAATATCCACTTGAGCGAGATAAGGGGCATTGTGTACCGGCGGAAAATAAATAGGGTATTGATCGGGATGGCTAATGATCGTCGCCAGTGCTAATAAGCTCGGGACATAATCACGTGTTTCCTGCGCCACGGGCAGTGACCAGAAATTGGTGTCTTTGCCGGCACGGATATTGCGTTTAATTGCAGCGAGTACATTCCCTTCACCGGTATTGTAAGCAGCAATGGCCCATAACCAGTTCCCATCGAAAAAACTTTGTAGATAAGCAAGGTAATTCAAGGCCGCGAGGGTGGAAGCAATGACATCGCGTCTGCCGTCATACCACCAGTCATGTTTAACACCGAGACCGGAAGCCGTGCCCGGCATGAGTTGCCAGATCCCCGCGGCACCGACGGTGGAAAGTGAAAAGGGATTGTAACCACTCTCGACAATGGGCAATAAAACGAGTTCGGCCGGTAAATGACGTTTTCTGACTTGTTGCAAAATATAATAAAGATAAGGCGCAGCACGCGAAGCCGAACGCAACAAATAATCTTGATTGTTCATATACCATTCAATTTTTGCTTGAACAACGGGGTTGTCTTCGTAATGCGGTAAAGTAAATTCTTCACGCAACACATCCCATAAATTATCAGCATTGCGGTAGCGCGAAATATCATCGGCTAATTTTTGTTTGTGTTCAGGGGAAAGATGAATATTTTTTTGATAAACTTGAATACCTTCGCCATTCCCGGCGAAAATTGACGTAGCACAGCTTATGCTCAAAAGAGTGAAGTAGATAACACGTTTACACCAAAGCCACGCCACTTTTTTATTGCTCCCAATTAAACAACTATTCCCAAAGCTTATCTTACAGAATTTTAAAGGACAAAAAAATCAAAGCATAACCGCGTTAGTGAGATTAACTTCTTGATTTTATTCTCATTTAGACCGTAACCAATCTAGAATGAGCTCGCATGCCGACTGTGCCTGTCTCTCCGCTAAAACGAAAATGAGAGAGCCGAGGGCAATTCTACAAAAAATTGGGGAGAATAGCAGGCATTATTTGCCAAAATTTTTTATGACCATTTATTGCAGTCGTAGAATATGTTTTAGGCGGGTTCCAGTATGGTATAGTACCAAAATTAGTCGGGAGATGGAAAAGCTTTGGCGCACGGCTATCGTAACCTTCAACATTGGGATCATTGGCTGGCCAAACAATTTTTAGGCAAAAAATTGTTGGAGGCTGAATATGATTTATTAAAAAAATTGTTAGCCAGGCATTTAGGTAAGCACACTTTATTGATTGGCGTACCCGAGCAATATAGTTTACTGGATAGTAGTACGATTCCCTGTCACTCATTAGTAACGTCCATTCTAGCCAAAGAAAAAAAATCAAATATCATTGAAGGCGATTTTCATGATTTGCCGATTGCAACGGGTAGCATTGATTTGGTCATGATGCCGCATATTTTGGAATTTGTGGAAAGCCCCCGTCAATTATTATCTGAAGCCTGCCGCATCGTTAAACCTGAAGGGTTAATCGTTATTTGCGGGTTTAATCCCAATAGCTGGTGGGGATTCAAGAAAAAAGTAACACATGATAAAAGCATACCCTGGTCAGGCAATTTTATTCCCGCGCGTTCTGTCCGCGGCTGGCTACAGTTAGCGGATTTTGAGATGGAAGAGCAGCGGGCTACGCTGTTTACGCCTCCCGTCAGTCAAACTGTTTATGACAAGCTGGATTTTTTTGAGAAGATTGGTTCACGTTTTCTGCCTACTATCTTTGGTGGCGTGTATGTGTTGGTTGCACGAGCGAAGGTGATTCCACTCACGCCAATTAAATTAAAATGGAAACAGCAGTTAACAGGGATCGGTATATCCACTACTATATCGGGTCATATTGCGCGTAACACAACGACAAAAGATAATTTTTAAATGAAGCATATTAAAATATTTACTGACGGCGCTTGCCGCGGCAATCCAGGTCCTGGCGGTTGGGCCGCGTTACTTCGATATGGTCAACACGAAAAAATTCTTTCAGGCGGCGAATGGGAAACCACCAATAATCGCATGGAATTGACCGCCGCCATTAAAGCCTTGCAGGCCGTTACCATGCCTTGTATTGTCGATTTTTATACTGATTCACAATATGTGCAAAAGGGCATCAGTGAATGGTTGCCAGTCTGGAAAAAGCGAGGCTGGAAAACGGCCAATAAACAACCGATCAAAAATTTGGATTTATGGCAGTTGCTGGAGCTTGCTGTCACTGAACACACGGTTAGCTGGCATTGGGTTAAAGGTCATAGCGGCCATGTGGAAAATGAGTTGGTCGATTCAGTGGCGAACCAAGCTATTGATGACATGTTAAAAAAGGGTAAAGCATGAGACAAATTGTCCTGGACACTGAAACCACAGGCTTGCGCGTTGAAGAAGGTCATCGCGTCATTGAGGTAGGTTGTGTTGAACTCATCAATCGAAAATTAACGGGCAAACATTTTCATTATTATATCAATCCGGAACGTGAGATTGATGCAGGTGCGCTCGCTGTACACGGTATTACCAATCAGTTTTTACAGGACAAACCATTATTTGCTCATATTGAAGCAGATTTAATGGCGTTTATTGCCGATGCAGAATTAATTATTCATAATGCGCCGTTTGATTTGGCTTTTTTAAATCACGAATTCAGTGCAACACGCAAAGGTTTTAAAAATATCACCGATTATTGCCGTGTCGTGGATACGCTGGTACTGGCTCGTAAATTACATGTCGGACAACGTAATAGTTTAGATGCCTTATGTAAGCGTTATAGTGTCGATAACACAAAACGCGACTTGCACGGCGCCTTATTAGACGCTAATTTACTCGCTCAAGTTTACCTTGCGATGACGGGTGGTCAAGGAAGCTTTTTTGATAGCCTGAGTAAAAATAATACTGAGGTTACAAAAAATGTAGAAACAGTAGCTTCTTTGTTAAGTGAAAGGCATAATCTGCTCGTTTTAACGGCTGATGAAAATGAATTAGCCGAACACGAGAAATACTTGGAAATGCTGAAAAAGCAGGGAAAATGTGTCTGGCCGGCAAGCTAGGCAACCAAGCGTAAACTTGTTTGATAATTTTAATATTGTATAAGCGCAGGATGTTATAGACGGATTTTTAAAATCACGTTAATATTCAATGCTTGCCAATATGCGAAGGTTTTGGAGAGATGGCTGAGCGGTCGAAAGCGGCGGTCTTGAAAACCGTTGAGTCCTTTGGGCTCCGGGGGTTCGAATCCCTCTCTCTCCGACAGATCAGACAAATTTAGGGGGCATTGTTGATTAAAGTTCTGTTAGTTGATGATCATGAGCTGGTACGCATGGGGATTAAACGTCTTCTCCAGGATGTACACGGTTTAAAAGTCATCGGTGAAGCGGGCACTGGCGAAGAAGCAGTCCTGCTCGCAAAAGAACTTGTTCCTGATGTTGTCGTGATGGATGTGCATATGCCGGGGATTGGTGGTTTAGAAGCCACACGCAAAATGGTTCGTCACAATCCCGATATCAAAATCCTTGCTCTCACAATTTATGAAGATGAACCTTACCCCTCGCGTCTTTTGCAAGCGGGGGCATCCGGTTACATCACCAAAGGCTGCGATCCAGAAGAAATGATACGCGCCATTCGCACTATTCATGCAGGCCAACGTTATATAACGCCGGGCATTGCGCAACAAATTGCAATCAAACGATTTACGAAAGGTGAAGAATCGCCGCTTGATTTGCTCTCTGAGCGTGAATTGCAAATTATGCTCATGATTACTCAAGGGCAAAAAGTGCAGGATATTTCCAAAAAATTATGTTTAAGTCCTAAAACGGTTAATAGTTACCGTTATCGAATTTTCTACAAGCTCAACATCAATAGCGATGTGGAGTTAACGCTCATGGCCATGCGTCTTGGTATGATTGAAGGCGCGAAGGCTGAAATTGAGTAGTTTGTTTCTTTCACCCTCCTGTTATTTATTAATTTTTACTCCAACTTATTGGATTTAATTAGTTATATTCTGTTTTGCCTTTAATATAAAAATTAGCCTTTGTCTTATAATTAAAGTAATAATTACACAAGCGGGGTTATCTATGAATCCGCGCTATATGGGCGATTCCTTAGATCAAACAGTTGACGTGTTAATTTCTGGTGCCGGTCCAACCGGTTTAGCAGTTGCATGGGAAGCCGTAAGAGCAGGATTAACCGTATCTATCGTTTCAAATCGTTCGGCTGATTTTGGACGCGTGCAACGCATTGCCTTAATTGAAGGTGACCGGGGTTACCTATTAGGTATGATTGATAAAGACGAAACGCTGAATGAAAAAGATCGAAAAATTAAACATACCCTAAAGACATCAGATTTTATTGCGATAAAAGACATCGAATTTTTTCTCAAAAGGCGTCTAGATCATGCAATAAAACAAGGCGCTTTAATACTATATCATTTTAATAAAATAATAACCCAAGCCGATTTGCAAACTGGTGTAGCCACTATTAAAAAAGTTGGTGAAACTGAATCCGATAGAAAAGAATCCGTCTCATTTAATTATTTAGTTGGAGCGGATGGGGTAGGGCGTCATGCATTATCATTAGTGAATGATCAATTAGAAACGCCCATTCATTTCGAGAAAGAGACAGTGGGCTTACCTGTCTCCCACGCAAGTGCCTATGTGACCTTGCAAGGCGAAGGTATGCACGATGCTGTCTTGGATAAAATTATCAAGGGAGGTAGTGAGCGGATAGGGTTCTTTCGTGAAGGTTATCAAGTGAATTTTGTTTTTGCCCCTGGTTATCTCGATAAAGATAAAGCAATTAAGTGCAATATTGTGATTGAATTGCCCCCAGAAATTACACGAATTGAAGATAAAAAAGAACGTAGTGCAGCTATCAGGCAGTACATGACGGATTTAGTAAAATATAAATTTCCCGATATTAATTTTACTATTGAAGCGGTTGCTGAGAGTAAAAAACACGGCCCCCAAAAAGATAACACTAAAAGTACTTTTTTCAATACGGCCGATATCGATCAAGCAAATTCTGCCAGCGCTATTGTTGGCCGAAGGGAATTTTATTTGGCGGGAGATGCGTACCGTAAGCCACATTATGCAACAGGTAGAGGGCTTGGGGACGGTTTTGATCAAGCTAGGGGATTAGGGCGGGTGTTCAACTCTGAAATTAATCATGAGGAATATAATGTTCTAAGTTTTAAATTGGGAAGGGACACGTCAGACGCTTTGAAGGAAGTGGATGAAGCAGCGGGTTCAATTCGTAAAGGCCGTTTAGACTATCCATGAAGCATTAAGAGCCAGCGAAAGGATTTTGGAAGAGGATCCATACTAGAAATATCTCTAAATGCGATGCTCTAGAGATATTTTTATATTTTATGAGTACGTTCAAAAAACCGCCGTTACGAGAGGGTTTACCTTCGTAAGGGACTTAGCTCGGGCGACGACTTAGAACAATGTTAGTTATAATTCGCCTCATTTCTTCCTTACTTTCCATCGGCATTTGATTGGTTAATCCAAAAAGTAAGCCAGGCGTTGATGTTGAATAAGGTTGAAGTGGCAAAGGCCTGTCATTCTCAGGTGCAGGAGTCGGTAAGGTTTGTATTACTGGATGATGTTGAATCCTTGCGGAGGGGATGGTGTTAGTGGCCATGGGCGTATGTGTTACACTCCGATCTTGCTTTTGTCTAGAGTGTAACAAAGAGGAGCCAGTTGATGAACTTCCAAAAAAAGTTTTCTTCGCGGCTGCAGCAAATTGAGCCTCTTTTGTAATCTCTTCACCGCCCCCAGTAGGCATGCGCGATTTATCATTTTCTGCACGCTTACGTTTTTTAGAGTTGAGGGCATCATTAGATCGGTGATGTCTTCTTGCTATTTTATCAATTGGCATAAAGCTCTTACCTGCAACCGAATTTGTGGGTAGATTTGGTAATGAACTAGGCGAGCTTTTAATGTCCGTCGCAGCTTTAACAGCAGGCTGAATGGGAGTTTTTGTCGTGGAATTATCTCGTGCTGCATAGGCTTGTTTTAAGTTTGCAATAAGACTTTCTACTCGCACTAGAGAGCCGATTGCATATATTCTGACCTTTCCTGGGAGTGCATGCCAGTTCAAACTTATTTCGACATCGTCGAAACCTTTGTGCCGAGCGAACAAGTAAAGAGAATCTCTGAACTGTAATTGTTCTGTCAGAGTTGATTTGTGACTGATCGCGACCTCATAGCTTCTTATTGAAAGTTCGAACGTATTATTGTGACTATTATTTGTATGTAATGGGTGGTTTCTTTGCATGGTTTTCTCTCGTTTAATTTGGCTGTGATTCTATCTAACAATTCTTAAAGGATAATGAATTAAGTGTCGAAGTAAGCAAAGGAACGTCCGCGATTTTAAAGGCGTGCTGATCCAACTCGAAAAGATCGTTCAGATTATCGATGAAGTTTTAGAGCTTAAAAACCCTAGAGATCAACAACCTTTTAGCATGGAATTCATTAAAAGACCCATTCTATTTCTATGGCCGTATGTGCGGGTTTCTTATTATAATGAATAAATTATGAATTTATTATAGCTACTAGAGAGATAAATGGTGGATATTTGCTCTATAATTCTAAGGAGAAGGTTTTCTTGAGGGGGCATTATGAGCCAGCGAAAAGATTCTCTAGGAAAATTTATACCGGATGATGATGGATTTGAGAATATTTCGGATGATGGTTTTGAAGGTGAAGGTGAAGGTGAAGGTGAGGGTGAAGGTATATCTAATGATGACGATGAATATTCTGCGCAAAAATTAAATAATGAAACCTTCACCCCAATGTTGACCAAGCATGATCAGAGATCCGTTGATTACGATGTGTTAATTTCAGGTGGCGGTCCAACCGGTTTAGCGACTGCCTTAGAAGCAGTAAAGAGTGGCTTAAAGGTTGCAATTGTATCGAATCGTTCGCCAGATTTTGTGCGAGTTCAGCGGGTTGGTCTATCTGAAGAAAGCCATCATTATTTATTGAGCATGCTATCTTCTAAAGATGAAGAGATGAGTGCTGAAGATGAAGAGATGAGTACTAAAGATGAAGCGATGAGTGCTGCGGATAGTAAATTTCTAAACACGCTGATAACGTCGCATTATGTTGCGATTAAAGATATTGAGGCCTATCTTATGCGTCGTCTGGATGAGGCGAAAGAAGCAGGTGCAAAGGTTACAACTTATTTCGAAAATGTATTAGCTAAAGTTGATATGGAGAAGGGAGAGGCGATTATCCAGTCTCTAAAAACAAGCGAAGTAAAAGAGATTTCCTTCCAGCATTTAGTGGGAGCAGATGGGGTTGGTCGGCATGCTCTTTCATTGGTAAATGATCAATTGCCGGAACGAATTCGTTTTAAAGCAGAAGGCTTTTCACTGCCCACTTCACATGCCGCTGCTTACGTAACTTTACAAGGACGGAAAATTAAAGAGTTGGTGGAAAATATGATTTTAATGCAAGAAATGATTAATGATAAAAACGATGAACGTCTTATTTTCTTTCATCAAGGTTATCAAGCCAATATTGTCGTTGCGCCTTCCAGCTTGCAAGATTTAGATAAAGCGCTTAAATGCAATATCACCGTGGAATTACCCGATGAGATTGCTCAAATCACGGATAAAAATGATCGAAATGTGGCTGTTAAAAATTATATCGAAGCAATATTGCAGTATAAATTTCCAGACACAGATTGTTCTATGCAGCTAGTAACGGGTACCAAAAAACATGGTGCTGCAAAAGATAAGCAAAAAAATACGCTGTTTAGCACGGCGAATATTAAGCAAGCAACAATGGCCAGCGTCGCATTAGAGAGTACTCAATTTCACTTGATCGGCGATGCATTTCGCACACCCCATTACCATACGGGTATGGGTTTGGAATCTGGATTGGAGCAGGCGGGTGCATTAGGGAGACTATTTCGTGGAGAAATAGATAATGATGCATATAATAAATTGAGTGAGTGGCTAGGAGAGGGTAGTAGGGGCGAACTGGAGGCTATCAATGATCAATCCCTGTTGGCTAGGGTATACAGGTCTAATTCCTAGTAGTAGCTTGAATAATAAAAGCATTATGAATGCCGCCGTTTTTCTGTCAGCGAATGTCTTATAATTACTAGATAATTACACTATAATTGTACCCCTATGCGTGATATTAAAACTTTCTTGGCAAATCTTTCCCACCATCCTGGCGTATATCAAATGTTAGGCGAGGACGGCGTGGTTTTATATGTCGGTAAAGCCCGCGACTTAAAAAAACGTGTTGCCAGTTATTTTAATAAGCAGACAAAAGACGTTAAAACCTCCGTATTAGTGAAACGTATCAAGGATATTGACGTTACCGTTACTTCGAATGAAAACGAAGCAGTGATGCTTGAATGTAATCTGATTAAAAAACATCGGCCACGTTATAATGTTTTATTACGCGACGACAAAAGCTATCCGTATATTTTGATCACGACAGAGCATCCTTATCCACGCATTGATTTTTATCGCGGAACCCGCCGCAAAAACGGGCGTTACTTCGGTCCTTACCCCAGCGCATCCACGGTGCGCGAAACGATTAATTTGCTCCAAAAATTATTTTTACTTCGCACTTGCAGTGATAAATATTATGAAGGCCGCGCGCGTCCTTGTTTGCATTATCAAATTGGTCGGTGCGCAGGGCCGTGCGTCGGTCTTGTTTCTCAAGAAGACTATGCGCACAATGTGGAACTGGCGATTTTGTTTCTGGAAGGCAAGAGCGATCAGGTTGTGCATGAATTACAAAAACTGATGGAAGGTGCGGCTGCAAAATTAAATTTTGAATTAGCCACTCAATATCGCGATCAAATTACCCGTTTACGACAAATCCAGGATCGTCAGTATGTCCATGTGGCGGAAGGGAATGCAGATATTATTGCGCTGGCAGCGCAAGCGGGCGTGATGTGTATCCAATTATTGTCTATTCGTGATGGTCAGGTACTAGGCAGTAAATCCTATTTTCCCAGTGTGCCAGAAAATGCGGATGAGGAAGATGTCATCAGTGCGTTTTTAAGCCAGCATTATCTGCTGCATGTCGCTTCTGTTGATATTATTCCAAAACAAATCATTCTTGATCGGCGCATTCGCGATCAGGATTTATTGGAAAATGTGTTGACTGAGCAAGCAAAACATAAGATTGAGCTCGTTCATGCAGTTCGCGGCGAGCGAAAAAAATGGTTAATGATGACAGAAACGAGTGCCAGGCAATCGCTTGCTGTTCACTTATTTAGTAAAACGAACATCAAAGAAAGAGCCGCCGAATTACAAGCGGTGCTCGGCTTGTCCCGCGTACCGCGGCGAATTGAATGTTTTGATATTAGCCACAGTATGGGGGAAGCAACCGTTGCTTCTTGCGTGGTGTTTGACCAAAACGGTCCCTTAAAAAATGATTATCGGCGTTTTAATATCAGTGGTGTGACGCCGGGGGATGATGTCGGTGCCATGCATCAAGTGCTGAAGCGCCGTTTTAAGCGCTTACAAAAAGATAATGCAGCACTGCCAGAGGTCGTATTGATTGATGGCGGTCGCACCCAGCTTGCAGCAGCCAGAGCGGTGATGGCAGAGTTGGAAATCAGCGATATTCTGTTGGTAGGTGTTTCAAAAGGACCTGGGCGTAAACCTGGTTGGGAAACTTTGCATATTGGTGAGGCCGCGCCTATTAATTTGCCAGCCGATTCGTTGGCATTGCATTTTATTCAGCAAATTCGTGATGAGGCACATCGCTTTGCCATCACGGGACACAGGCGTCAGCGCGACAAAGCGCGTCGGCAATCCACTCTGGAAACCATACCCGGAATTGGTGCAAAAAGACGACGTGAACTCTTGCGTTATTTCGGTGGTATTCAAGGTATTGCTCGTGCTAGTCTTGATGAATTGAGTAAGGTTCCCGGCATTAGCCGTTCACTAGCAGAGCGAATATTTGCAGCGTTACATGACACGACCATATGAACAAATTTTTAATTGGCCGAACGTCCTAACTTTCGGACGTATTTTTCTTGTTCCTCTTATTGTTATTTTCTTTTACTTACCCTTTTCCTGGGCGCATCCCGTTGCAGCCGGTTTGTTTGCACTCGGTTCGATCACGGATTGGCTAGATGGCTATTTGGCGAGATACTTAAAACAATCCACCAAGCTCGGTGCTTTTTTAGATCCGGTAGCAGATAAATTAATGGTGTCAGTAGCATTAGTACTCATTGTTGCAGAACCTACCTTCCAACGTTTCGATGCGATTACTTATTACGGTATTATGCCCGCCGTCATATTGACTGTGCCGGCTGCCATTATTGTGGCACGTGAAATTATTGTATCGGCATTGCGTGAGTGGATGGCGGAAGTAGGGAAGCGTACCAAGGTTGCGGTGTCGCAAGTGGGTAAATTTAAAACAGCCGCTCAAATGGGTTCATTGATTATTTTATTATATTGCGACATTACCACGAACATAGGTTTGCTTATCCTTGGCTATTCTCTGCTTTATATTGCTGCCGTCCTGACTATTTGGTCCATGATCATTTATCTGCGCGCTGCCTGGTCCCAATTGATTGCAGATTAACTGCAGCGGTTAGAGCGGCCTGTCATCAATCATTGCCATATTTTAAGTTAAGTGTCGATTGCTAATCGAGTTAAAGCGCTTGTTCAAGATAAAAAATCTAATTTGTGTTTAATGAGATAACTTTTTGTAAGAAATATTTAAATAACTGAAAAAAAACCACATAAAACTCTTGACTTACAGAGGTGTGTGGATAGAATTACACCCCAATGAAGATGCTTATCCCGAAGAAGAAAAATAATGATTTTCGGGCAAGTAATGCGGGAATAGCTCAGTTGGTAGAGCACAACCTTGCCAAGGTTGGGGTCGCGAGTTCGAGTCTCGTTTCCCGCTCCAAGTTTTTGACCGTGTTGTATAACAACAGGTATAAGAAGCCTCAGAAAATGTACTCTGGGGTTTTTTCTTTTAAGTGTGCATGATTGACGTGGCTGGGTGGCAGAGTGGTTATGCAGCGGCCTGCAAAGCCGTGGACGCCGGTTC
>CAYUYG010000012.1:0-13781 GCA_964449125.1 uncultured Coxiellaceae bacterium
GGTTAGTGAAGACAGGTTGGGCCATTGATGTTTGAGGGTCCAGTGCATTGCACATCATCTAGACCGCTTTGACCAATAAAACTTTGGAAGCCGTTAAAGCAGATTGGGTCATTGATATAACCTTCACGCACACCCATCAGTTATTGCCGCTGTCACCACCATTAAGATTTTGTATACTACTGATGTTTAAAACATTGGTGAAGCTACCGTTGTCACTGCCACCGATGTTCCAAGTATTACTGATACCATTTTCTGTCACTAATGTATTATTTGTAATATTGCCTACACCATCACTTGTAAATCTATGAATACCATTCAAAAAATCTTGATCATGAATATTAGCGGTGGTGGCAATAAGGCTACCCACATTGACATAGACAGATAAACCAAAAAAATGCTAGCGGGATTCACTAAAATAATTTGTGCTGTCGCAGTTGAGCGCCCGTAAATTTGTGAGGCACCTTGCGTAGGACTAATACGATTTAACTTAACGCGATGCCTCTCCTTGACTGTTGGAAATGGGTCGATTCGGTAACGTCAATATTAAACGATTTTCAGTTGATAATGGCTTATTGACTGGATTGGTTCATGGCGGTGACGTTATTGAACAGAAACTTGGCCGACGGCAATCAATATTGTTAAGCGCAGAATTAGCCAAAACCGCTGAGGCTAGAATAAAGCCTGCTAGACCTGCGATGCTTTTTTCAGCAAATTTTTTGATAAAAACCTTTGCTTTTCACTGAGTGAGGCACTCGTTTTGTTTGGTTTTTGTAGTTTTATTGTGATTTTAATCTAAATATAATCGATATAAAGTACCTTGCCATGCAGGAACGGCTTGATTTTAATCGTTTTTAGAAGAAAAAAAGAGTGGGTTATCCAATTTTGATATAAACAGTGAAAATGGTGAGAAACTTTTGCGGTTCATGTTAGCTTTGGATTGTATTATGATATAAAAATTAATTTTAATAATCACAAAGTCACGGAAGTTTGAAAAGGATTTTAGATGAATTTGAATTCGCTTTCTAAATTTAAATTGGCAGTCATAGCGGGATTAGTTTTAGCAACGCATCAAGCTTGGGCAATTGAGGGGGGAGGCTCATTGTTACCAGGTGCTGCACTTCCAGAAAACGTAGGTCGAGCCATTCGTAGTGAGCAACCCACGCGTGCACAAGGTGTCGCGCCAGCCATTTCTGAGCCAGAACAACAAGCGCCCGCAGGTTTAAGTGCTGAAGCGCAAAAAATTACGTTTCAGTTAAACGATATTATTCTCGAAGGCAATCATATTTATTCGGAAGCGCAATTACGTCCTATTTATCAAGACAAATTACATAAAACCATTACCGTCGCAGAATTGTTTACCATCATCCAGAACATCACTAATTATTATCGTAATAATGGATATATTATTTCGCGAGCTGTGTTGCCTCCGCAGCATGTTAAAGGTGGAATTATTCGTATTCTCGTAATTGAAGGTTATATTGGCAAAGTCGATGTAAGCGGTAAACCGCGCGGTGCGAAATGTTTAGTGCAAGCGTTTGGTAAGCGCATCCAAGCCTGCCGTCCTTTGCAAGTCAGTCGCATGGAAAAATATTTACTCCTGGCAAATAGCATTCCTGGTACGGAAGTGAAAGCAGTATTAGCCCCTTCAAAAACAGAAACGGGTGCGGCCGATTTGACGCTTGTTACTGAAACTCAACCGGTTTTAGGCTATCTGTCTTACGACAATTACGGCACTCGATACATTGGACCGCAACAAATAACAGCAAATTTAGGGTTGACCTCCATTATTACTTCGGGAGACCTTGCACAAGCGACTTTTACCAAGACGCCTCGCGGCAGCGAATTAACCTACGGCGATATTAATTATAATATGGGATTATGGGATGAAGGGATGCGCTGGTTAATTGGCGGATCAAATGTGCATACACGCCCATTATTTGTTTTAGCCTCTTCCAAAATTGATGGTTTGACTAACAATTATTACACCACCTTGCAATTTCCTTTTTTGCGTACGCGCACGGACAGTTTGACGACGCGTGTTGGATTTAATTATCTAGATAGCCATGTCACTACCTTTGATCAGGAACTTTATACCGATCATTTACGTAATTTGGATTTTGGTGTGACCTACAATTTTGCGGATAGATGGCTAGGTTCCAACTTGATTAATGCAGATTTACGACAAGGTTTGCCCATTGCAGGTTATACAACGGAAACCAATATTCAAACGGCGCAAACTTCACGCCCCGGCGGACACGCTGTCTATACCAAGCTGGCTGCGCAGGTAAGTCGTTTGCAAGTCGTTAAAGGCCCAGTGTCTCTATATGGCATGGCTAGCGGACAATACACACCCATAGCTTTATTGGCATCCGAACAGTTTACATTTGGTGGCAGCCAATTGGGTCGTGGTTATGATGTCGCCGAATTAATTGGTGACAAAGGGGTCGCGGGTAGTCTTGAATTACGCTATGACTTAGCAATTGGTAAGATATTGCAAGGACTACAATTTTACATCTACTACGATGCGGGCATGATCTGGAATTACAATTTGGTGGGCGGCACACCCCGCAAACAAAGCGCTACCTCAACCGGTGTGGGTACACGCTTCTTTTTCACCAAATGGATAACCGGTAACATCATGTGGACGCAACCGTTGACCAAACAAGTTGCTGCGTTGCAAGCGACGAATCAGGTGCTTGTGAATGGTCAAATAGAAAATCGAGGCAATGGCAAAGAGCCGCGTGTCTTTTTCAGCGTTGTCGCGTCTCTAGATTAATGTCTAGTTTTCCCTCTCTCGCCTGGTGAGAGGGAAAATCATCCTGACGTGTTTGGCACAATTTTTGTCGTATCAGTTTTTGTTAAATCCAAAAAAATCATGAGCGCGAGTTGTTCTCGTTCGCGTAATTTCTCAAAATAATTGTCTTCAAACAAAAGTTTGGCATGGGGTTCAAGCAAGCGTGCTGGAATAAAGGCATTAATATGTTCAAGCTCAATTTGCCAATCCAGTGTTTTTTCATAACGCGTCATCGCATTGGTGATGGACTTTTCAAGGGCTGTGGTTAGGAAAGCAAGTAGACCACGGTCAGTATCCGTGAGTTGTTTTACAAATCGACGGCAATCTTCTTCATTGCCCCAATCGCGCCAAGCATAGAGTAATGCGATTAACCGTGGATGATCAGCAAGACTGTCATTATGAGCCCAATTAGCAATTCGGCTAACGACTAATTTGCGTAATAAATTTAATTCTTCCGGTTTCAAATCACAAAATTCCAATGGTAAAAAAGTATCCGATGCTTCGTGATGTTGATCTTCTTGTTCTTTTATTTCATAAACCAGGATGTAAAGGCTGTTATTTGCTTGTGCAATCGCATTTTGCAGGATGATAAATCTCTCTTCGGTTTCATTAAAACGCTGTAGCAGGCGATGGATAATACGGTGAATACGCATCGGTGTGTCAAGACTTAAAGGACCATTTACGCCTTGCGGGAAAAGATCGCCGTTATCAAGCAGCGCACTGACAATGGTTTGTGAATACTGACGGGGTACAGTATTTAAAACTTTACTATCTAACATATTTAAAAAAGCGGAAATACGATCATCCTGATTGAGGCGATTTAATGCGTGATCAAATGCACTGTGATCAACAGCAAACCCGAGTATGGTTTCAAATTCTGAATTGGGTAATTGTCCGTTTTGCATGGATAAACGAAAGTAAGCATCAAATAAATCGGGACTGCAAATGCGGCGTAATCTCCGAGCGCGCGCGTCTGAATAATAAAAATGTACATTAGGGTGATAGATGTGTCGAATGCGTGGGAATAATAAAAAAAGTAACGATAAGAGTGCGTCAGGCGGCACTCGATTATTCCGGGCTAAAATTTCATCGCAACGTAGTTTATCTTTTTCTAATTGTTCATGTGTAAAAACATAGACATTATCCAGTAAGTCAGTAAATAAATCTTTGTTATCGCGTATGCCAGCATACACTGGCGGTAAAAATGATTCGATGGCGGTCAAAGCAAAAAAATCCACTGGATTGACCACATCGCGCAAGCGCGGATAACCAAAATTGAGTGTATTAACATAACGTGTGATATCACGGCAATTATCAAAGAAATATTTTAATGATTCATAATAAATATCTGCCCAATATTCGCGATCCCAGGAATCTTCAGGCACGCTATGAACGACTTCATTAACGCGATCAGCGAAAATTTTTTCTAAGTCTTGTTGGGAAATAGGTGGAATTTCAAAGGGTAATTGCACAATTTTTTCGACAAATTCTTCACCACTGTGTTTTACATCGATGCTGTCCAGTGCACGCATAACTTGTGGTTTGTCCATCGCTAATAAATAAACCGTGTTGGCGTAATCCCCCATCGATTTGACGATTTGAAATAGTTGGCGTATTTCTCGCGGATAAAGTCGAGAAATATTATCGATGATTATAATAAGTTTGTGTTTTTGATCACGTAGTAATTCATTTAATTCAGCTTTAACTAAGGTTAAGTCGCGTCCAGATTCCCAGCCATACACTTCTTCCTTATCATGATGGCGTCCCGTTATTTTTTGCCAGAAGTTAGGTTTAGGACGTAATGCACCCGGCACGGGCTTTTGCGTAAAAAAAGAAACATAGAGTTCAAGCAAATGAATAATATGTTCGCGATTTTTAATCGCCTCTGCACCACGTATGGCGGATGAAAGCCGGCGAAAAAAACTGTATATCAAATCATGTTCGCCTGAATAGCTCCATACACTAAAATTCAGAATGATGGGTTTTTCATCGTCCTCAAGATTACTGGCGGCAAAATGTAATTCTTCAAGAGTGAGATTAATCACGGATGTTTTGCCAGCTCCCCAGCCACCATATAATCCGATGACCAGGCTATCCGGTTCATGATGATCTAGCATGCAGCGAGCCAGGTATTTTGCAAAGGTCGTGCGATTTAACTTATCCTGGGTGCTATTAACAATAGGGCGATCGGCATCAAACACGAGATAACTCCTATGTTGTTTGACTATTTGGCTCCTATCAACGATTATAACAATTTTTCTGAATCGACTTATTTTTTACACATTATCAAGGGGTTATTCCCACGTCATGTTGCCTGAAATTAAATCTAAGCATGCATGGCAGGAAGCTATAGCGGATCTGATTAAAGATCCACGAGAATTGTTGGAAGTACTTGAATTGGATACTAATTTGCTTGTTGCCGCACAGGCTGCAGCCGCTTTATTTCCTTTGAAAGTGACGCGCGCCTATGCTTCTCGCATGAAAAAAGGCGATATCAACGATCCCCTGCTCAAGCAAGTACTACCCTTAGGCATTGAAATGCAATCGGTGGCTGGCTATACAACCGATCCTTTGGCAGAAGTAGAGGCTAATCCCATTCCCGGCTTACTGCATAAGTATACAAGCCGCGTACTGGTGACCTTAACCAGTGTTTGTGCTATCCATTGCCGTTATTGTTTCCGTCGCCATTTTCCCTATGCAGACAATAATCCTGGTAAAAAAGGCTGGGAAAAAATGTTTGCTTATATCGAAGCGGATACCAATATTACGGAAGTGATTTTAAGTGGTGGTGATCCATTGGCGGTGAGTGACAATATGCTGCGTGAATTTAGCGAGTATATCGCTGCCATTCCGCATATTACACGCTTGCGAATTCATACACGTTTGCCAATTGTTTTACCTGAACGTATTACAAACGATTTGCTCAATGCATTAACTCATACTCGATTAAAAATCATTATGGTCGTGCATGCAAATCACGCACAAGAAATAGATGTTCAAGTGCGTGAGTCCTTGGAAAAACTGCGTGCAAGTGGTGTGACTTTATTGAATCAAACGGTATTATTGAAAGGCATCAATGATGATGTAGTCACGTTAATGAAACTTAGCGAAACTTTATTTTCAGCGGGTGTGCTCCCTTATTATCTGCATGTTCTGGATAAGGTTGCAGGCGCTGCACATTTTGATTTGCCTTTAAAGCTGGCATTGGATCTTCACGCAAAGCTCAGCGCCAATCTGTCTGGCTATCTTGTTCCACGCTTGGTATGTGAAGAACCAGGACGAGCTTCCAAAACATTACTATAAACCTTTTTGTTGTCTGGCTAATTTACTTGACTAATGAATTACTCATCCCTCACTATTTGCATTCTAAGATTTTATAAATATTAAATATAAGGATGTTATCCATGTCACTTGCTAGATCTGATTTTCTGCTCTCTATCGAGGCTTTTCTCAGGGATTCTTCTGAGGCACATTTTGCCCAAATTAAAAAGGCTATTAGCGCAGCGCAATCTTCACAAGAAGCTAATGGAATGTTTTGTGATTTGCAAATTAAACGAACTGAGTTTGCTGCTCGACATTTTAAACAAATGGAGACGCGCAATGGCATCATGACGGGCGGTGGAATAGGTCTTGTCGCGGGATCTGCATATGAAGGCATTGTAAATGGCGTTACCCCGACACTCACTACCGGTTATTTTGGGGGAGTAGGAGCGGCAGCTGGCGTAATCTATAAATTTTTCTCTTCCGAAATGCAAAATCGAAAAACTAAACACTATCCAACATTTTTAAAATTAATCGAACTAGAACGATTGGCAGGTGCGAAAGAACTGGAATTTGCGAGTAGTGCCGATTCAAAAGAAACCAATGCTTCTGGTTTGAAACGACGTCGATAAATTAAAAAGTGTCGCATGAGCGGCACTTTTTTAATTATTTTAAAACTTCTGGGAGACAACGATGCGGTATTGTTTTGCATTATTAGCAGCCAATTTATTTTTTGCGGGTACCTGTTTTGCACAAGTCATTGATACGGGCATAAATCCTTCTTTGTCATTTCAAATTGTCCAGGATCAATTTGTGTTTGATAATTCCACTATCAAGAGTGCAACGATTGTGATGCGCAAAGATAATTCCTACGAAGGTTTATTAATTGATTTGAAACCTGCTGTCATTGAACGATTTAAAAATATTTCACGCGGAGCAATTGGTAAAACAGTGAATATGGTTTTAAACAAAAGACTGGTTGTGGCTACCACCACTGTGCAATCTGAATTAGGCGCGAGTTTGGTAATTAGTGGCATATCACAAGCTGATGCGCAGGCCTTTATCAATTCACTGCGTAATAATGCTCGTCAACCCTCGATGTTGTAGTGGGGATACCGGTATCAACCGTTACAGAATCATGACTTCAGAAGTGGCTGGAAAGGTGCTGGTATAATTTACACCATCAAAAAATAACTGAAATGTTTCCATGACTAATTGCTTATACGTATAAAAAATTGTCATACAGCCATAGCCTTCGCCGATAATGGATTTAAGCGCAAAGGCATCAATATCGACAAAATTGCCAGTTTGTAATGTATCGACGCCCATTTCGTACATGGCGTTGAATTGGCAACTGCCATTTGCAAAAAACCCAACATAGGCTTTTGCCTTAACGGGAAATGCTCCATTATTAGGCGTCAAAAAATAAGTGGTATGAACTGCGGGGCCGTTTACACGACCTTTTGCGCCTATATTCCAGGCAGTTGCTGTTTGAGTGAGGAATAAAATTACCGTAATACTGATGAAATATTTTAGCTTATCCATAGCTCAGCTCTCCGTCTTTTAAGCAACAGTATACCCTGAAAAAAACTGACGAGTGATAAGAAATAGAACTGACTTCTCCTTCGGGAAGGCTGTCGCGAAGGGGTCAATGCAAAAGACTGTCTTCCCCCTTCGGGGGAAGATGGCACGAAATGCTAGATGGGGTTTAGAGTAACTGAAGTGAAAACAGTTTTTTGCCAAGTACTAAATTCATTCAACTACTTCAAATTGCGCTAACAAACCATCTAATTCATTCAAATTGCGATAGTGAATGACGAGTTTACCGCGGCCTTTGGCATTGCATTGAATGGCCACTTTGAGGCGTAATTGACGGGAGAGATTGTCCTGCATGCCAAGCAAATCAGGATTAAGAACACGGTCGGCTGGTTTTTTCACCGGCGTTTGCAGTTTACGCACGAGGCTTTCTGTTTCACGCACTGATAAACCACGCGAGGTAATCATTTTGGCCGCTTCAATTTGTAAATTCTCTGGCAGGGTGACAAGTGCTCGAGCATGTCCCATTTCCAATAAACCACTTTCTAAGAGATTTTTGACTTCTTCTGGCAACGCGAGCAGACGTAATAAATTAGTGACACTGGCTCGGGACTTACCGATGGTCTCCGCCAATTGCTGATGTGTCATTGCGAACTCTGCACTTAAGCGTTGGAGGGCAATGGCTTCCTCAATTGGATTGAGGTTTTCGCGCTGAATGTTTTCAATCAGGGCAATCGCAATAGCAGCTTCATCGGGTATGTTGCGGACAATGGCAGGAACTTCGGTCAGTCCAGCAAGTTGTGCGGCGCGCCAACGACGTTCACCGGCGATGATTTCATATTTATTGCCAACTGGACGCACAATTATTGGCTGAATAATGCCCTGTGTTCGAATAGATGCTGCTAAATCTTCCAACGCTTGTGGATCCATCTCACGACGTGGCTGGTATTTACCACGCAGAATCTGGTCAACAGCAAGCTGTTAGATTTGCTCTTTAAATACAGTGTCCGTTTCTGCCTGTGACTGGCCTTCCGGATTAGTGTAGGCTAATAAAGCATCCAATGACTTACCAAGACCGCGTTTTTTTACCATAATGAAATGAAACCTTATGTGATTATCATGGAACATCATGGAACATATTAATCAATCATCAGGAGAAATGGAATGACATTGCCTCCCGTTATTCGAGTTTTTTTCGCCATTGATTTACCTGCGGCTGTGAGAGAAAAAATCAGCCTATTCATCGTCGCGCTGAAAAAGAAATCCAAAAGTCATGCTATTCGCTGGACCCGACCACAAAATCTTCATGTTACCTTGCAATTTTTGGCTGAAGTTAAAACTGAAGATTTGCCAGTTTTGATTAATAAAGTGCGTGGCGAAATAGTTGGTGCGTTTGCGGAAGCTTCAATTAATTTTGGCAATTTACGTTTATTCCCCAATCCGTATCGCCCACGCGTCATTGTCATGGATGTCGTGCCGCAAGAAAAACTTGCCAATCTTTCACAGTTTATCGGCAACAGTATCCAAAGCCTGGGGTATGAAATTGATGTGCGTCCTTTTCGTGGTCATTTGACATTAGGACGGATTAAACACACTCGCGGTGTCCATCTCGATTTTCTTAGCGAAGTAGAAAAGCCAGTTTTTGAAGAGTTCGCTTTGACAGAGGTTGTTTTGTTTCGTAGTGAACCTTTACCAGAAGGCTCAAAATACAGTGCTTTGGAGCGTATTATTCTTCATTCTTCTGTTGTTTGCGAAAACTAAAAAAGTCGTTTTTTAGCAGCAGGAAAATGGCAAAACGCGAACCTATCAAGAGAAGCCATTTGAGTCAAGCCTAGACCTGCGCAAGATTGCGCGTAAAATTAAATACAGGTTATCGTTATGTATAAGGTTGAGGGTGAATGATCAGCGATAAAATCAGAATAGTAAAAAGTGACATTATGGATTTACCCGTGGATGCGATAGTGAATGCGGCGAACACTTCCTTGTTGGGCGGTGGTGGTATTGATGGTGCAATCCATCGAGCAGCGGGACCAAAACTATTAGAAGATTGCAAACGTTTAGGCGGCTGCCATCCTGGGCGCGCAAAAATTACCCAAGGACATCAACTCAAGGCTAAATATGTAATACATACGGTAGGCCCTGTTTGGCGTGGAGGTGCCAAGAGCGAAATTAAATTATTAGCTTCTTGTTATTCCTACAGTTTGAAATTAGCCTTGGACCATCAAGTTAAAACACTGGCATTTCCCTCCATTAGTTGTGGCATTGACGGTTATCCTCTCTCTTATGCCGCCACCATTGCTGTAAAAGAAACCGCTAATTTTCTAGAATTGCATGATGATATTCAAATGGTCTATTTTGCGTGCTTCGACGATTCAGCTTACGAAGCGTACCAACATGCGCTAGAATTTGTGCATGAATAATATTTTTCACGTTATAAAAGATCCCGTGCACGGCACGATGCAATTCACTTCTGTCGAAGACAAGTGGGTAAAACCCTTTATTGATAGTCCGCATTTTCAACGTTTGCGTCACATCAAACAGCTGGGGATGGGCGATTATATTTTTCCCGGTGCGGTGCATACCCGTTTTAATCATTGTCTAGGTTGTTGTTATGTGGCCAGCCAAATTGCCCATAAAATTAAATTACCCGACGAAGATCGCCAATTGGTGATGATTGCGTGTTTGTTGCATGATATTGGCCATGGACCTTTTTCCCACGCATTTGAAGGCATTTTTCACGAAAAAGTAATACGGCACGAGGATTGGACGCCGCATTTTCTGGCAGATTATGGCACACCCGATTTTTTTATGCAGTACAACCAGGGTAATGCCCGACATCATCTCAACGAAGAAAAATTCCAAACGATCGCTGACATGATTATGCACAAACCAGTCAAAAATCATTTATTGGCTGACGTTGTATCCTCGCAACTTGATGCCGATCGCCTCGATTATTTGCTGCGCGACAGCCATTTTTGTGGTGTGCGTTACGGCGAGTTTGATTTTCGCTGGATGTTGCATTGCATGGCCATTGTGCAATCGCCAGAAGGCGCTAGACTTGGCATTACTCACAAAGGTATTGGTGTGGTTGAACATTATGTGATGGCTCGACGGTTAATGGTGCGTAACATTTATCACTCACAGAAAAAACTGGGGCTCGAGCATTTTCTTGTCGAATTATTGCGCCATCTCGCCGAAAGTCTGAATCATTATTCTGCTTATGCAAGTATTCGTAATACTCGTTTAGGCAAGTTTTTGATGGCAGCAGATATTTTCAATCAACAGGCGGAAACTGGCCGCAATTTAGAGGCGCAAAAAACACAATTCCTCCAGGATAATTATTCTAATTACAAAGTATTATGTGATTATGATGTCTATTCGCTTATTCGACAATTATCCGGTATGTGCGATTATCATCCTGCGGTTGAAATTGCTAGCCGTATTCAGCATCGTATTATGCCAAAAATTATCCGCTTAGATTATGTCGATTTAAAAATGGCTGAACAAACTTTACGGGAATTTAAAACTAAATATCATAAAAATTTTCAAGATTGGCAACTCGCGATTATTCAGACACCTCACCGTTCTTATAGCGGTGCCGATGATCCTATTTTTGTCAGTAATGAGCGTGGCGACATGCAGCCAATTGGTAATTTTTCTTTTATGATGAATGCGATTTCAGATAAACTTGAACACGTTGCGTTTTTAAGCATCGATAAATCGATTGCAGAAGATAAAAACATCCTGTCATTGGTGAAGCATCTCCAAGCCTTGCCTGCTTGAACGAATATAACGAATAGAATATTAAAAAATGCGAGGAGTAAGCGATGGATGCACGATCCCCGGCTGACCCAATTGAAGATTTTGACTTAAATGATTTAGCTCTACCTCCTGAATATTTCACCGACGAAGAATTTGCTTTGATAGTCGCGCAAATGTTTCCCGACCAAGATGTAGTTACAATCAATGATCGAAATATTAACCCACAGATGCCTCTGATTAGCACTGATTTAATCCCGCCTCTTACTCCAGTAGAAACAATAGAACAACCCCAAGCTATACAACTTGCAGAGACTCATGCTGCTCCTCAAAAAAATAAACGCAAAAGACGCTCAAAAAATACCACCTGGATCTTTGAAGATGATTTAGAACCCACAGCAGAAGATGCGGTTCCCGATATAAGAGAGAAGGGTGCTTTTGTGGGGGATAGACGCGTTTTTTTGCAAGCTCGATTTTATGAAGACCCCGATTTTAAAAAACGTATTCTTGCTTTGCAACCAGAGATACCGGTTTCAGCTCTTCCCCCACAAAAATGGGTGTTCTCGCGTAATGGTCAGTCTGTTCCCAAAGAGGCCATGGCCAGAAAGATTTCCTTAGCTCATTATGCCGTGAATGACCAACCCATTATGACCTGGGGAGGCTTTAATAAGCGCCAGTTTCGGTTTGAGGATACGCGAGCATTATTAAATCGTGATGAAAAAAAGCAACTTAAATATGATGAGGAGAAAGATTGTCTTATCTGCAATAATCGCCTCGTTTTTTTTAAAACCAAAACTGCCCGTGATCAATGCCATGTTGCCAAAAAACCGAAAATAGCTACTTGCGAAATCGAACCTGCAACACCCACCGATATTCTCCAACCCAATAATTTAAGGGCAAAAACTCTTACTCCAATCAAACCGCTTATTTATTCGCCATCCAATACGACAACTTTTTTTGTTGGTAAACCTTCAACAGACCAGGCTACGTCAAAAGCCGTATGTCATTTCATATGGAAAGCGCCAGGTTGCTTTTAGGTTTGATCTAAACCCTATATAATTGCTGCAATCAGATAAATAAGGTTTGTAGCAATGGGCATTCAGGTAGTGATTCTCGCAGCAGGACAAGGCAAGCGTATGCAATCCGCTTTGCCCAAGGTTTTACATACTCTCGCAGGCAGATCCTTGCTCGAGCATGTACTAGCAACTGCCACCGCTATCGATATTGATAATACCCCCATCATTGTATATGGTCATCAAGGGGAAATATTGCAACGTGCGCTTTCGCATTATCCCGTGCAATGGGCAGAACAAAAAGAACAATTAGGTACAGCGCATGCCGTCAAAACTGCTTTGCCATTGCTAAATGAGGCCGACCAAGTAGTGATTTTATATGGCGATGTGCCCTTGGTTACTTCTGAAACCTTGCAGCGTTTAATTGCAGCTACCCCGGAACAGGGTCTCGGTATTTTAACCGCGGAATTAAGCAATCCATTCGGATATGGTCGAATCAAACGCGATGCGCAGCAAAACATCACGGCTATTGTCGAAGAAAAAGATGCCAGTGCCGATGAAAAACGTCTTACTGAAATTAATTCCGGTATTTATGTTATACCCGCTGCCTTATTAAAAAAATGGCTCCCCACTTTAAAAAATGATAACGCACAAAAAGAATTCTATTTAACCGACATTATCAAGTTGGCCGTTTCAGAAAATATTCCAGTAAAAAGTGTCCCTGCCACCAGCGATGAAATTCTAGGCGTTAATGATCGTGTGCAATTGGCTAATATTGAACGTCATTACCAGCGCCGTTTTGCTGAGAAATTATTGCGTGAAGGAGTTACGATTATGGATCCAGCACGCATGGATGTGCGCGGCGTGCTGTTGGTCGGTAAAGATGTCACCATTGATATCAATACTTTATTCGAAGGCCGCGTGGTGATTGGTGATGGGTGTCATATTGGGCCAAATGTGATTTTACGCAATACCATGCTGGCTGAACGAGTGGAAGTTAAAGCGAACAGTCTCGTGGATGGTGCAGAAATTAGTGAGGATTGTGTGATTGGGCCGTTTGCGCGTATTCGACCCGGCACCGTGCTTGCAAAACACGCGCACATTGGTAATTTTGTCGAAGTAAAAAATAGTGAAGTCGGTAGTCATAGCAAAATTAATCATCTGAGTTACGTCGGTGATGCGCAAGTCGGTAAACATGTCAATATTGGTGCTGGCACGATTACCTGTAATTACGATGGCGTGAATAAACATAAGACCGTCATTGGCAATGGCGCCTTTATTGGTTCGGGGACAGAATTAGTTGCTCCCGTCGCGATTGGAGAAGATGCAACTATCGGTGCTGGCTCTACCTTTACCCATGACGCAACCGCTAAACAGTTTACGTTGGCACTTTTTCAACAGCGTACTATTTATGATAT
>CAYUYG010000013.1:0-13610 GCA_964449125.1 uncultured Coxiellaceae bacterium
ATTATTCGCGACCAGTATTTTCAGTGTGATCACGCCATGGCGCCTTGATTATTTTTTCCCGCGTTGCCGTAATGCTTCAAACAAAAACACGCCTGCGGCAACTGAGACATTCAAACTCGACACTGAGCCCTTCATGGGAATTTTTAACAGGAAATCACAGGTTTCGCGTGTCAAACGACGCAGACCTTCACCTTCCGCGCCTAGTACAATCGCAATCGGTCCCGTTAATTTAGCTTGATACAGCGTTTGATCCGCCTCTCCCGCCGCGCCATACACCCATATGCCTAATTCTTTAATTTGCTCAATCGTGCGAGCAAGATTGGTCACTTGTATAAAAGGTACAGTTTCGGCCGCCCCACTCGCGACTTTACTAACGACAGGCGTAATACCCACCGCCTTGTCTTTGGGTGCGATGATGGCATGCACTCCTGCCGCATCAGCAGAACGAAAACACGCCCCTAAATTATGCGGATCTGTCACGCCATCTAAAATTAATAGAAAAGCAGGCTCGGTTAAATTTTCCAGTAAGGATTTTAAATCCGTTTCGTCATACGTTATGGTTTTGGTGCACAGCGCTGCGACACCTTGATGATTGCCTTCGCGCACCATACGATCTAGCTCAGGTCGCGAAGCATAATTGACCGTCATATTATGTTGACGTGCAATACGCAACACCGCATCTAATTTTTTATCAGTACGATCTTGCAAAGCGAACAATTGAATAATACGTTCGGGATGTTTTTCCAATAAAGCTTGGACGGCGTGTAAGCCAAATATGTAATGTTTAGTCGTTGTCATGTCACACTATCTTCGTTTGCGGTTTTTCTTTTTTCGGGAGTCTTTTTTATCTTTAGATTTGGCATGAGACCGCTTGCCGCCGCCTCCACCCTTACCATCGCGCTCATTTTTTGAGTGCTTGCCAACCGACTTGGGACGTGAGCCTTCAGGCACTACAAAATCAATTTCACGCTGGTCTAAATCAACACGCGCCACGAGTATTTTGATAGGGTCGCCTAAACGGTATTGCTTGCCCGTACGTTCGCCGTACAACATGTGCTTGATACCATCAAATTGGTAATAATCTTCTGGCAAAGTACTAATATGAATTAGGCCTTCAACATAAATATCTGCCAATTCGACAAAAATACCAAACCCGGTTACACCAGAAATGATACCTGGAAATTCCTTACCGACTTTATCCATCATGAATTCACACTTCAAGAAGTCAGTCGCTTCATGGGTTGCATCATCTGCACGACGCTCTGTCATCGAGCAATGCTCACCTGCTTTATGCAAGGCCAATTCTTCAATATGGGCTTTGCCTTTTTTGATTAATTGTTTCAGACCGCGGTGTACCAACAAATCAGGATAACGTCGAATAGGCGAAGTGAAATGAGTGTACGCATCAAAAGCCAAACCAAAATGGCCTTTATTTTCCGGGCTATAGACTGCCTGACTCATCGAACGTAACAAAACCGTTTGAATCATATGGGCATCAGGCCTGTCTTTAATCGTCCGCAGAATATGTGCATAGTCTTCTGGCACTGGTTCGCGGTGGCTTGGCATCTTCAATGCCATTTCACTTAAAAAGCGTCGCAAATCATTAATTTTTTCTTCAGTTGGGCCTTCATGAACACGGTACAAAGCCGGAACTTTATTTTTTTCCAGGTATTTTGCCGTCGAAATATTTGCCGCCAACATGCATTCTTCAATAACCTTATGCGAATCAAAACGCTCATAAGGCACGATTTTTTCAATCTTGCGATGGGGACCAAACACAATTTTGGTTTCGGGCAAATCAAAATCAATGGCGCCGCGCGTCTTACGTGCTTTTTGCAGCACATCAAAGAGCGCATAAAGTTGTTCAAGATGCGGTACGACTGGTTTAAATTGTTCGCGCATGCGCCTGTCTTTCTTTTCCATCATGGCATGGACTTGCTTATACGTTAGACGGGCATTCGACTTGATGACCCCTTCATGAAAACGATAACGCATGATGCGGCCAGTCGGGTGAATACTCATTTCGCACACCATCACCAGGCGATCAACATGCGGATTGAGCGAACATAAATTATTGGATAATACTTCTGGCAGCATCGGGATAACACGACCCGGAAAATACACGGAATTGCCACGTAGAAACGCTTCACGGTCCAGCGCCATGCCGGGACGGACATAATGCGCAACGTCTGCGATCGCGACATACAATGTCCAACCGCCTTTCTCGCGCGGAGCGCAATAAACAGCGTCGTCAAAATCTTTTGCATCTTCACCATCAATGGTAACAAACGGCAACTCACGAAAATCTTCACGCCCCTTCAAAGCTTCTTCAGGAACATGGGCTTCATATTTAGAGGCTTCGAGCAAAACATCTTCAGGCCACTCGTAAGGCAGCTCATGGCTGCGAATCGCCACATTTACTTCCATACCAGGTGCCATATGGTCACCCAATATCTCAACAATTTCGCCCAAAGGACGGGTATTGGCGGAGGGTTGTGCCGTGATTGCAACGACGACCATTTGACCATGCTTGGCATTATTAATGCCATCGGGCGTAATCAATACTTCCTGACTCATGCGGCGCATGGATGACTCAACATACGCGGCGCCTGATTCATGATAAAAACGGCCGACTATTTGTTTGGTATTACGTTCGAGTACTTCAACGATCATGCCTTCACGGCGTCCGCGGGTATCAATATTGGACACGCGTGCCAACACCTTATCGCCATGAAAAACATTGCGCATTTGACGCGGACTTAAAAATAAATCTTCGCCGCCATTATCCGGCACGACAAAGCCAAAACCATCTTTATGGCCTATGACCCGACCGGCCAATACTTCCATACTTTCTAGAGGACCATACGCCCCTTTGCGATTTCTCAATAATTGACCATCCCGGCACATGGCGATCAATCGACGCCGCAAGGCTTCTTGTTCATCCGGGGAGCGTAAATCTAATTCTGCTTCCAAATCTTCCTGGGTGGCGGGACGTCCACGCTCTGCCAAGAACTCTAAAATAAACTCACGACTGGGGATGGGATTTTCGTATTTGCCGGCTTCCCGTTCAGCATGGGGGTCTATTTTATTCTGGAATTTTTTTAACTTTGCCATCTATCAATAACTTCTTCGGTAAACTACGGAATGGCCATAATTTCAACTATGGCTCATTGTGAGGATACGATCTAAAGGCCCGCTTTGCAATCCTTAGATTGTGTACTTTTTGCGAAAAGCTACGGGTTCCTGACTCTCGACTGGGTAGGGAGCCACGTTTTCCCTTCGATACTCTCAGAGATCTTTGAGTAAAAATCTTTCACCGGCTTTTTTTGAGCATTATACCAGGAGTGCGCAAACAAACTTTGATCTACAGAATCATCACTGCGTGCAATTAACACATTAAAGTCGATATCACCACGCTTAAACGCCTTTATTGCATCCACTATCTTTGCTGCGCCATTCGGCAATCTATAATTCCTTCCTTTCTTTTCGTCTGCATCCGTGTCGGCTATAAAACGGACCGCCCCACCAAACCCAAAAAAACTAGTCACTCGCCCATCCAATGTCTTGATATCGTCAAGCATGGTCTGAATAAATTGATGCTGCTGGCTTTCCAGCTTTCTCTTAGCGCAACGATTTTCAATGCTTTGACGAACATCCTGAAAAAACCGAGGTACTTGCTGGGGCTCAGGACGTTTTACAGGATCAGGGCTAATCATACTAAGCACAAATTGCTCGACGGTTTGCTTGTCTTCCTCATCGACATTATCCAACCCTTCAAAAAGAGTAATAAAGTGTTGAGATAAATCACCGCTTAGGCCAGCATTATAAAATTTTAATTCCCCTTCTCTTTCGCCAAACAACACTTGCATATCATGTCTTTTAGCAGCGTCAAATTTATCAATGTCCAATGTTCCAAGAACTTGAGCGCAAGTAATGCCTAATGCAAACACATCTAATTCCGCACTCGCTCTCGCTTCACTCTCTCCGAGATGAGTTGCATATATTTCTGGCGCGAGATGCCCTATTGTGCCCTTGAAATAAACAGAGGTATCTTCTACTTTTTGAGCGCAACCAGGATCAACAATTTTTGCGCCCTTGGCTGATACCATAATATTGTCAGGTTTTAAATCCAGGTGAAGATGCGCGTTTTCCACAAATTGTTTGAGATAAGCTTCAGCGCTTTGTTCACATAAACGGAGGGCTTCAAGAAAGTCGAGCGGCGCTTTCTTGTCTTCATCAGTGTAAAGACGTTCACGCAGAGACTGCCCTTCTGCCCTTTCTTCAAAAATATAACTGACCATGCCTTCGTCAGTCATAAAAAAAGTTAACGCTCTTACCCTGCTACCCGTCAGCTTCAATGCCTCATGTTCAGCTCTGACAGCCGCTCGGCCCGCCATCCGATTCTCTTCCTCTATTTTTTGCCTTTTTAATACCCATCGTGGTTTGATGTTTTGAGCAGCAACATTCTCCGCGCTTGGTTTCGGATGAGCCTTGTAAAGAATTGAATCAGCATTGAGACGCAAAACACCTTGCATTTTAAACACGCTAGCAAATGCACCATTGCCCTTTTTCTTGCCTAATACCCCAAAACGAATCCCAGCCTTACCTGTGGTTCGCTCATACCAACCCAAACGATAGTCTGACGAAAGAACATAATCGGTATCACGTGTTCTCTTTAATAACTCCCCTGCTAAAAATTCTTTTTTACGCCCCGTTAAAACCTCTCTTAATATTTTTTCCACTTCAGGCGTTATAGTGTCGGCGGTGGGATCAATCACCACAATTTTACGAGCGCGAGGGGCTGGAATACGGGGCTGTACCGTTGTCTGAAATGTAAATCCTGAAACAAAACTCACGTCGATTGTGTTAATTGATCGATCAAGCTCCTGAATCTCGACTTGATAAACTTTGCCAGGTTTGCCTTTGACAATAAATTGATTATCGATCAACTGACGGTGTTGCTTAACAAACGCTTCCCATAGCCTGCGCTCCTCCAAGGTAGGAGAGTTATCATCTGGATCAAGAAACACCGTTGCCGGTCTCTGCATTGCACACTCGCTTATTATTTTGATAAATTATTGTACTGTGCGAACATTAAAGCAGTCTTAATGCTCAATAATAAAAACCTTTTATTAACAAAGGATTAGCGAAAGGATAAAATAGATAAATAACAAGGAGACTTTTATGAAAAGCTTATTCACTGGTTTAACCCTCGTTTTTTCTATTCTCTCTCTCGTAGCCTGCGCCCCCTTTAGCACACGTGATGAACGTGCGGGCGTTTGTAATGAGCTCAATAGCCAATTGATATTTGGCGGCAATACCAGCAATGTACGCAAACAAAGCATTGAAAATGCTTCGCAGCCAAAGGTGCAGCAAACTTTCGACAGAAGTAATTGCAGTCAATGAGCTGCCTGATTACAGAGGCTTATGGCCCCGTCTTCTGAGGACGTTCAGCCTCAATTTGCTGCTGAAAGCCAGCACTTATATTTTCATAAAACGTTTTGGTCGCCTTATCTTGCCAGAAAAAAAGATGGCTGCGACCTAAACCTAACTTAGCTGCCTTCAAACCTTTATCCATTAAATCCTGAAAGCTTAACTTTTTATCATAATAGGCATCGATAAAACCTATCATCTCCGCTGCGCCTCTAGGCAGAGTATACAAGGTCAATTGGCCTTGGTTCCAAATATATCTATCACTACCCCCAAAGCCCAAGCGTGTAGTGACTGCTCCATCCAACGCAATTATTTGCCCAATTAAACCTTGAACAAATGCATTTTCTGCTTTTTCTTTTTGCGATAATGCTGACGCTGAATCCTGCTCATTCGATTTTTCTTCTATCGCTGGTTCTTTTCCTTTTGTGCTTTTTGAGCTTTTTCTACTTTCTACTTCTTTTTCTTCTTGCTCTAAAGCCGATATGGCATCTCTATCAGTTGAGCCTGCTTTTCTCTCTATTACTTTTTCTCTTTCCTTACCTTTATCTGGGCCTTTCTTTTCACCTTGAGACTCGGCTTTCAATTTTTCATTTATATTGTGAAAAAAGTTTCTTATCGCTTCAGAACTTGTTGGCCGCCAGCAAGGGTCTGGACTGATCATGTTGTAAATGAAATTATCAATAGCTTGTGTATACTTTTTAACCACGCCGCTTACACCAGCAAAAAGTTCTATCTGATGGTTCACCAACTCACCCCTCATAGCAACCTCATAAGCAGCTTGATGAACAGCTTCACGAAAAGCCGCAGGATCCTCCCCTATCTTCATTCTCGGCGACGGACGATGGGTTTTTCTGCCTAAAATTTCTGCGAATATGATGCCAAGGGAATAAAAATCACTTTGCTGAGTCACTCGATTTCCACGTGGGTTTTCATAAACTTCAGGTGCTGCATAATCCCAACTACCAACCCAGCCAGAGGGAGGACGGTCTATTGTATGCGCCAAACCAAAATCAACGATGGTAGCTTGTGGAGGCAGGCCCGGCCGAGCTTTCATCTTAATATTATCAGGCTTCAAATCAAGGTGCATTAAACCACGCTGCTCTACCATTTCTTGATAAGCAATGGCAATTTGTTCACACCATTCAATAGCCTGAGCAAAAGTGATGGGCTTCTTTTTTCCCCTGTCATACAACCACTTGCTTAACGGTTTTCCCTGCGCTTTTTCTATAAAAAGGTGTTGAGCGGTACCATAATCCCTTCTAGGCTTTACCTGCACGCCTGCTAGGGTTAAAGCATGGCGTTCAGCCTCTGCCACCTCTTTGGTAGCCTCTCTCCCGATTTCATCGGGTTTTTTAGGACTTTGTTCTTTCAAAACCAGAGGAAGTTTTGCTTTGGCTTTATCACTAATTCCCAGCTTAGCGCGCGGCTCGACGATCAACTGCCCTTCTTCAATTTTTAATACACCATCGACATTACTAACCACACCAAATCCACCTCGTCCCTTTTCTTTCCCGAGCACAGCAAAATGTTCTTTGCGTTTTCCATAGTTGAAAGATTTAGTCACCCCTCGTAATAATACATAGTGCTTGCCTTCGTAAAGAAATACGCTGCCGGCAGGCATAGGAGGTTCTTCATTTCTTATTTGGTTTAGTATGGCTTGTACAACCGGCCGTGTCTCGGCTGTCCAGCAAATAGGATCGAGCAACACCTGCTTGTCATACCGATCAGCCGTGAATTGGTGATCGATATCTGTATTGAACCTAATTTTAACATGCGTTATTTCGCCAACTTGCGAGTTATTTTGCGCATCAACTGACAATTTTTTTGTCTTTCCAACCCTCACCGCGACTTCATACACTTTATTTTTTTGGGCTTGTAACAACCAAATATTTCGAGGTGTAATCCTACCCTCTTGATTAATGAACCTGTGCCACAACACGCGCTCAGTTTCATTTTTCAAATCCCAGGGATTAATCGTCCAGACTCGCTCTTTCGTCTGGATAAGATAATCTTCTTCTGTTAAAGAATTGCCCCGCTCTAACATTCCTGCCTCGTTTAATTTTTATACAATTTATATAGTTATAATATAAATTGTACTGTATTTTCCTTTTAAAAAACTTAACAGGAAAAAATAATTCGGTGCTGAATGTAAGTTATTGTTTTTTAAGAATCCTAAACCGCTACCGCCCCCTTAATATGCGGATGCGCCTCATAATTCATTATTTCTATATCTTCATACTGATAATCAAATAAGGAAGCGGGTTTGCGTTTGAAATGAAGCTGAGGTAAAGAATGCGGTTGACGCGAAAGCTGTAGCTTAACTTGCTCAAGATGATTGCTGTAAATATGGCAATCACCGCCGGTCCAAACAAAATCGCCTGGTGTTAAATCGCATTGTTGAGCAATCATGTGTGTCAATAAAGCATAAGAAGCGATATTAAATGGGACACCTAAAAATGAATCTGCTGAACGTTGATATAATTGACACGACAACGTGCCATTCGCCACATAAAATTGCATTAGCAAATGACAGGGTGGCAAGGCCATCTTGTGTAAATCACCGACGTTCCATGCGCTCACAATTAAACGGCGTGAATCGGGATTCGTTTTAATTTGCTGAATTAATTCTTGCATCTGATCAATCACGCGGCCATCGGCTTCCCAGTTGCGCCATTGTTTACCGTATACCGGCCCCAAATTACCATCCTGATCAGCCCACTCATCCCAGATAGTAACGCCATTCTCATTCAAGTAACGCGTGTTGGTATCACCGCGTAAAAACCACAGTAATTCATGAAAAATGCTTTTAGTATGCAGTTTCTTGGTCGTGACAAGAGGAAAGCCTTCGCGCAGCGGAAATCGCATTTGATAGGCAAACGTGCTGATCGTGCCCACGCCAGTGCGATCAATTTTTTGCACACCGTGCGTTAGAATATGCTGCAGGTAATCGAGATATTGTTTCATACGGTTCCTGTTTTTGCGTCTCTTTTGTAAGCCCAAACGAGCAATACCACACCAATCACAATGAGGGGGATAGATAATAATTGCCCTTCAGTAAACCAGCCAAAGGCAAGATAACCAATTTGCACGTCAGGCTCCCGAAAAAATTCCGCAATGCAACGAAACAGACCGTAACAGATAGCAAATAATCCAGAAACGGCACCCAGTGGTTTTGGCTTCATGGAATACAGCCACAAAATAATAAATAGTAAAACGCCTTCCATTAGAAACTCGTACAATTGCGAAGGATGGCGTGGTAAACCGCCAGCATTAGGAAATATCATGCCCCACGATACATCCGTCACCCTGCCCCATAACTCGCCATTAATAAAATTGCCGATGCGGCCTGCCCCCAAACCAATCGGCACAACCGGTGCAATTAAGTCCGTCAAGGATAAGAAGGGTTTGTGAAATTTGCGCGCACAAATCAGCAATCCCACGAGCACGCCGATTAAACCGCCGTGAAAAGACATGCCGCCTTTCCAGGTTTGTACGACCAGCAAGGGGTCGTCCATCAAGGCACGCCAATCGTAAAAAAACATATAGCCCAAACGGCCGCCAATAATGGCACCCAATGCGGCAAAAAACACTAAATCAGATACTTGATCTTGAGTAAAACCGCGCGGCGAGGTACGTAAGCGCAAGGAAAGCAGTCCCCATCCGGCTAAAAAACCAATCAGATACATCAATCCGTACCAATATACCGGCCATGAACCGATATGAAACGCAACAGGGTCTATTGCTGGATAAACAAGCATGCTGTTCTCTCTTACAAAATTAAACGACATTGTGCGTGAGATCTTACTCGTTGTCATCTCGAGATGACAACTACCTTCCGGCCCGAATCAAGTTACCCAAACCTGCTCTTTCTAAAGCCAATTCCATATGACAGCGGATCATCACCGAGCTTTCGATTCCCAAAACTTCCTGCAATAATTTAGCACTTTTTTTGTGCGTCACATGGCGGATAATCCAACGAATGCGGTTCACTGATGACGCATTCATGCTCAGCGAATCAAAACCCATTGCCAAGAGCAGCATCACCGCGCCCGGATCACCCGCCATTTCCCCGCAGATGCTGACGTGCTTGCCTTCCTGGTGACCGCTCTCCACCACTTGGATAAGCGCGCGCAAAACCGCAGGATGCAATGAATCATAGAGATTCGCAACGCTTGGATTATTACGATCCACGGCTAAAAAATATTGGGTTAAATCGTTGCATCCAACCGACAAGAAGTCCACGCGTTTTGCGAGCGCACGCGCCTGATACACAGCCGCCGGCACTTCAATCATCACGCCAATTTGCGGCATCTCAATCTCATGACCTTCATCACGCACTTCCACATACGCTTTTTTTAACAAGCGCATCGCTTCGTCCACCTCAGTGACATCCGTGATCATTGGCAACATGATACGCAAATTATTGAGTCCCTCGCTCGCTCGCATCATGGCACGCACTTGCGCCAGAAAAATTTCCGGATGATCGAGGGTAATACGAATACCGCGCCAGCCGAGAAAGGGATTGTCTTCCTTGATGGGAAAATAGGGCAGCGGCTTATCACCACCGACATCCAGTGTGCGAATAATGACAGGCCGAGGCGCAAACGAAGCCAGCAATTGCCGATAAATGATGCGCTGCTCTTCGCCCGATGGAAAACGGTCGCGAATCATGAAGGGTATTTCGGTGCGATATAAACCGACACCCTCTGCTCCTGCTGCTAGGGAGATACTGATATCAGCACCTAACCCGGTATTCACCAATAATGCAATACGATGCTCGTCTTTCGTGACAGCCGGTAAATCCCGAATTTCCTCCAGCTTGTCATCCAGTTTTTGTTCTTCCTGAGTAATGCGCTCAAACTCGGTGCGTACGGATGCACTGGGTGTGATATACACCTGACCGTAATACCCATCGACAATGATTTCCTTATCCTGCAATTCGTGAATAGGCGCTTCGCTCACCCCCATCACGGTCGGCACTTTGAGCGCACGCGCCAAAATAGCAACGTGGGAATTACCCGAACCCGTCAAGGAAATTAAACCAGCGAGACAACCCTCTGGGACTTCCGCCAAATCATTTGCAGTCAAACTTTCGCCGATTAAAATGGTTTTTTCAGTGTACTGTGGAATGGCACGCTCATTTTTTTGCAGATAACCGAGGACACGACGTCCTAAATCCTTAATATCAGCCGCTCTCTCGCGCATGTAGGCATTGTCCAGACTTTCGAGGCGGCGCACGTGCAAATCGATGACATCGCGCAAAGCCCCTGGCGCCCAATTACCCGCACGGATTGCGTCGGCCACTTCTTTAGCTAGCTCAGTGCTATCTAAAATGCGTTGGTAGACATCAAATAGGGCACATTCTTCAGGCGGCAAACTCGGATATAAGCGCTCACTTAATACACGCAAATCTTCGCGCACTGCCGCAAAAGCAGTATCCAGCAATAGAATATCCGCCTCAATATCATCTGGTTCACGGTCAGCCACCGAATCCAAATCATAATGCACAAATACGACTACACCCGTTCCCATGCCGATACCCGGCGCACCAGCCATGCCCGAATAAATTTGCTCATGACGCCCTTTGGAACTCTGCAATAATTCAGCAAGTGAGCCTGTTGCTTCTGCATGCGCAATGATGGAAGCAAGTTGCGTCGCAAGTGTCACTAAAAATGCTTCTTCCGATTCATCGTAACGTCGTGGGTCTTTCTGTTGCACGATTAAAACACCCAATACCTGACGATGATAGATAATGGGCGTGCCCAGGAATGCTCGATAAGCTTCTTCGTGAATTTCTTCGATACGCAAGAAAGCAGGATGTTCGCGCGCATCATCAATATTAATTGGCTCCTCGCGCTCACCAACAAGGCCTATCAATCCTTTATTGATTGGCACACGCACTTTGCCGACTGCCTGGGGATTTAAGCCTTGGGTTGCAACGAGAACGTAATCACCGTGCTGACGATCCAGGAGAAAAATAGAGCATGCCTGCGTTGCCAATGCATTTGCTATGCGTTTAACCATGATATCGAGCGCTTCTTTAAAATCTTCCGCGCCAGAAACTTCCTGAATGATGTGTCGTAAAATAGTCAGCATTACTTAACTGGCCCTCTTTAGCCGACTGAAGCCGACTTACACAATCAAAGAAAATGTCACAATGGTGACACTTCACCTCCCCAAAACCGTTTCGATAAAACAATTTTGGCAAATTCTTTAAGTGCCATGACATACACTCTGCGTTTAAATGTCACGACCTGCCGCAAAGGATACCAATACGAGACCCAGGCCCAAGAGTCAAACTCTGGATCATTATTCGCACCTAAATCGATAGTGGCTTGTTGATTGGCTAATCGCAACAAAAACCATTTTTGTTTCTGTCCGATACAAATAGGTTTGGCATAATGCCTGACTAAACGACTGGGCAAGCGATAACGCAGCCAGCGGCGTGTACTGGCCAGCACCTGGACATCTTCTGGATTCAAACCAACTTCTTCTTTCAACTCACGGTACATCGTTTGTTCAGGTGTTTCATTTTCTTTCATACCACCCTGCGGAAACTGCCATGCGAGCATACCGATACGTTTGGCAAAAAAAACCTGACGGTTATTATTGACCAGAATAATCCCTACGCCGTATCTATATCCCGATTTATCAATCACCAGCAGCCACCTATGACTTCATTTTATTGAAATTTGCTTACTTCTTTATCTATACTACCCAAACTTAATCGCTCATTATGAAATAACAAGTCTTTAGCATTGTTCCAAATAATCTCTTCATGAGCAAATGGATTCAGCACTTATGGCGCAATCTCGCCGCTTATTTTTGAGTGTGTTCGCGCTGGTTTTAATTAGCCTTTTCTTTTCGCTCACGAAAGGCAGTGTTTTTGTGCCGTTTTCGGCATTATTTTCCGATGCGACCAACCCCATTCTGCAATTACGCCTGACTCGCACAGCTGCCGCTTTTGTGAGTGGTGGGTTATTAGCGCTCGCTGGCTCACTCATGCAATTGTTATTACAAAATCCGCTTGCTGATCCTTATGTGCTCGGCATTTCCGGTGGTGCAGCACTTTTTACGCTAGGCTTTATGCTCTTCGGTATCAGTGAACAATGGTTATTGTCAGGAGCATGGCTCGGTAGCTTATTTGCCATGTCATGCATTTTTTTGCTGGCGAGAAAACATCGCTGGCAGCCGTCTAACTTATTATTATCTGGTATGGCACTTGCTTGTGGTTTTTCTGCTTGTGTGAGCTTTATTCTTCTCATCAGTCCCAATTCGCGTTTGCATGGCATGTTATTCTGGCTAGCGGGCGATTTAAATGAAGCACATTTTCCTTGGCTTGAATGCAGTATTTTAGGAAGCGCCTACCTGCTTTGCATCTTGCTGGCACGCGGCTTGAATGTGTTAGCGCGCGGCGAAATAGCAGCACAGGCACTTGGATTACCACTTAAGCGTTATCAAATCTTTCTCTATTTACTGTGCTCGCTCTGCACGGCCGCCGCCGTGTCACTGGTTGGATGCATCAGCTTCATAGGATTACTCGTACCGCACTTCACACGCAAATTGACCGGTCACGATTATCGTATCTACTTGCCTCTGACGATTTTACTCGGTGGCAGTTTATTGGTGAGCGCCGATACACTCACTCGTACCTTATTCGCGCCACAGCAACTACCCGTTGGCATCATCATTGCCATGCTCGGTGTACCCGCTTTTATCTGGATATTACAAAAATGAGTCTCCGTGCAAAAAACATCAGTCTTGTTGTCGGTAAGCGCAGGCTGTTTACTAATTTAACTTTGACTATTCAACCCGGCGATTTTTGGGGTATTCTCGGTCAAAATGGCAGCGGCAAAACAACTTTGCTACACACTCTAGCGGGCTTGAGCACACCGCATGAGGGCCAACTGTCTCTAGATGGCACGGCATTTAAACAATTAAGCGCCAAACAACTTGCCCGTCACATCGGCTTGTTATTTCAAAACATCTCTATGGCGTTTCCACTGCGTGTTTTTGAATATTGTAATTTGTCGCGTTATCCGCATTTATCTGCTTTCCAAGCAGAAAGCGCGCAAGACAAACAGATTATTCAAACTGCATTGGGCGCGATGGACCTTATCGCTTTGCAAGAGCGTCTAGTGAGTTCATTGTCAGGTGGTGAACAACGCCGCGTTGCG
>CAYUYG010000014.1:0-13532 GCA_964449125.1 uncultured Coxiellaceae bacterium
CATTTTTTCATATTGCAGAGAATGCTGCATTGAAATGATCTCTTTGATAAATTGCGTATTACGCAGCAAAGATTTTAAATCATCGTAAATTTTAACTTGTTCGTCACGCCATTCTTCACCTATGGTCAAAACCCGATTAGGAATTTCTGCACTGTGAGGATCTTCTTTGCCAATTTTATTTAAATCTTTTTGATGATCCACCATCCATTGTCCAATTTCATGTAATTCAAATAATTTTGAGCGCTCAACACGTTGCATAATTGCAACAGCAAGAACATTCACTTCATTAATTTTACTTTCTGCATTATGCAGCATTTTTTCTGCCATTTCCGTCATGCCTGACAATCGTGCGTTACTAATCAGCTGCTCATTCGTTAGGTCCTGAATAGTAAAAAATGTTAGCGTCAGAAAAAAAATCAGCACGAGAGCAATCGTCGCCATGAATAATAAAGACATGCCATCAATTAATAAGGTAGCCTGTATCACCGGCGAATTCATTAATGCGCCTGACAACCAAATGCTTATAAAATAATTGCTGCTGATAGCAAAACCAAATAAAAATGCCGCTATGATTTTACAATGAATCGTTGTACTTAACCGTGATCTAACTTTATTAATAAGGATCAACGCAGCGCTGCTCATACCGATAGTAAAGAAGAGACAAAACCCTATCCCGATCAGAGAAAAATTAATTGCCAAGCCGGTTGCGGCACACAATCCGGCATAAGGCATAACACTGATGGTGACACTGAGTACTACGACTCCGTAAAGAAACGAGATTGATGACTGCTTTAACAAAAAGAATGTTAGATAGCAGCCGAATAGAGCAAAGAGCAAAGCGATAATGACCCATTCCAGATCGTAGGTGGTATAAATTCCGGGTTTAAATGACAATAACACGGCAAAACAAGCTGCCCACAAACCTAAACCCAAGGTCAACACATCGGCATAGCGATACACGGTGCCCATGGGGCTTCCAGACGGATGGTTCGTCGTATAAATGGTCCAGACGAAATACGCTACACAGCAGATTGCAAAAACAGTTAGGATCAAGAGACATAGGTTATCAAGGGTAACGGGTATACCTGGGTAAAAAAACTTGGATTGGAGAACTCCCATGCTTGCTGATACTCCTTTATTTTATTTTAGCATCAGCAAGCCGTTTAAATCTTATCAAATAGTAAGCTTTTATTTACATAGTGTAATATTTATACCCAATTACTCAGTGATACGCCCACCCCTACGCTATTAGTACGATGATCGTATTCAATCAAGCTTTGTCCATAGCCACTAAATACTTGTACAAAACCGCTCAAATTAGAAGTGACGGGAAAACTCCAGGAAAACTCGCCTGTTGTGCGTCTGCCACCATGCTCTAAAAAGCTACGACCTAGCACAGAAAAAACTTGGTGATTATATTTATACGCCACCGTGACTTGGCCGTATCCTAAATAACTTGCGATGTCTGGATTATATCGGCTGAGCGCATTATCGTGAATGACAAGCCAGGGTTTAAGACTGACCATCCAATTATCGTTCGACGCAATCAGCTCCAAATAGATACGATTCCAGCTGCGCTCCATTGTACCGCCATACCCATTGGATTGATGAACCGCCCCAATGTTAAGAAAATTGGTATGCCAGTCGCCGAACAAGTGCAAATTGAGTTCATTTGCAATAAATAATTCTGGCTCGTAATCAGTTTCACGAAAAAAAGCGGTCTTATTATATGCCTGCCAATACGATAATTGCGTATAAGCTAGAAATAATGTCGTTGGATAATGGAATATATTTTTCCAGACAGGTACTTTGAAGCTTAACTGGTATTTTATTTCAGAGTTTTTCAGGCGCTCATTCTCTGGTGTATTATTACGATAGACAGAATAGTACGGCGAACCCGTGTAATAATACGGCAAAATATAGGTCGGTTTATAAAAAGCGATGGCAAACGAATTGGGAAAAATATTTTCTTCTTTTTTGATACGCACATCGACCGGACTATCATCTTCCACCGGCTTTCTTTGTTTCGATGACAAAGTAGATGATGTCGATTGAGTTTGAATTTGCGCTTGCGCCTGAACTTGCGCAGCAGAAAAAATTGATCCAGCTAAAATAAAAACGATAAATTGTTTAATCTTCATAACGTCTCCTCATCAAGGCTAAGCAGAGCCTATTTTTTGCAAAAATATATTTTTAAATTTTTTGATATCGACCTTCACAGCGACACCTATCATCGAACCATTCTTCTTATCAGGAATGGTCGCACCAGATTGTTGCTCAGGTATCAACGCGCCGCAGGCGACAGGAATCGCTGTTTTATGCATGAATTGTAATAACCCAAGCGTGTTTTCAAAAGCTGGCTGGCAATGAGCATTACCATCCGCGGCGATGGTGATGGCTTGAATGCTAATATCAGGAGCTTGAGTAAAAAAACCCAACGACACATCCCACTTCCCATCATTTTTCGCCTCCTGTTTTTGCCGCCTAGTGTGCCATGTCTATACCAAAAAGAAAGGCCTCTAAATCAAATAATTAGGCAATAAATGCAATACCCGGTAAATTCCTTGCAATTTTATCTTGCAAATGTGGTTTATTTTTGGATAATTACGATCTTTACGACTTTTTTATTAGTCTTTTTATTAATTTTTGCGGAGAGCGACTTGATGGGAAAAACCAAGACAGAACTACTGTCCACCGAAGTGCGTCATATAGATATCAAAAAATTCGATTTTGCAGCCTTAGTTGATGAAATGCAGGGTACGGCCTTTCAGGCAAGAAATACCGCTCGTGCTGCGAAAATATATGAAAAAATGCTCTTGGATGAAGACTGTAGTGTGATTCTCTGTCTTGCAGGTTCGCTTATTAGCGCTGGCTTGAAGAAAGTTATTCTGGATATGGTAGAAAACAATATGGTTGACGCCATTGTTTCATCAGGCGCAAACATTGTTGACCAGGACTTTTTTGAAGGTCTGGGCTATAAACATTATCAAGGCTCACCTTTCCTTGAAGACACTGAATTACAAAAATTGGCAATTGATCGCATCTATGACACCTTGATTGACGAAGACAATTTACGTGTTTGCGATGACACCATTTGCGAAATCGCCAACAACATGGCGCCAAAGCCTTATTCTTCCCGCGAATTTATCCATGAAATGGGTAAATACCTGGAACAACACGGCAAAAACCCAGAATCCATCGTATTACGCTGCTACCAAAAAAACATCCCAATCTTCGTGCCAGCCTTCAGTGATTGCAGCGCAGGCTTTGGTTTAGTGATGCATCAGGTCGCACGTCCAGAAGAACATGTCAGTATTGACTCAGTCAAAGATTTCCGCGAATTAACAGAACTCAAAATCCACGCTAAAGAAACTGGCTTGCTCATGGTCGGCGGCGGTGTGCCAAAGAATTTTGCCCAAGACATCGTTGTCGCAGCAGAATTACTGGGTGCTGATGCGCCATTGCATAAATATGCAGTGCAAATCACAGTAGCGGATGAAAGAGACGGCGCCTTGTCCGGCTCAACGCTGCGCGAAGCCTGCTCATGGGGCAAAGTTTCCGTCGTTCACGAACAAATGGTATTCAGCGAAGCAACCATCGCACTCCCGATTATTGTTGGCTATGCCTACAGTAAAGAAGTGTGGCGCACACGTAAAGCGCGTGAATATTCCAAATTATTCAAGCAGACAAAGGTGAAAGCAGCTGTTGCATAACAGCTAAGGTTTCCACACAAGTCTTTTACTGAGGTGTACGCTCATGGCTGAATGGTCTATCCAGCAAGCCCGTGAAATGTACCATGTCGCGCATTGGAGTGATGGTTTCTTCGATATTGGCGAAAATGGCACATTGCGGGCCTATCCAAATGGTTCACAAGAAAAAGCTAGCGTCGATCTCTCCGAGCTTGCGCAAGCATTAACCGAAGCGGGTGTTAGATTGCCCGTTTTGGTACGTTTTCCCGATATTTTGCGAAAACGCATCCAGACGCTTAATGACGCATTCAAAACTGCCATCAAGACGCATGATTATCAGGGCGGCTATTTAAGCGCCTATCCGATCAAAGTTAATCAACAACGTTGTGTGGTGGAAGCAATTCTCGATAATGGCACGGCACCTGTCGCGCTGGAAGCCGGTAGCAAGCCAGAATTACTGGCAGCACTGGGCATGACGCATGATCCTATGCCGATTATCATTTGTAATGGTTATAAAGACCGGGAATACATTCGCCTTGCCCTGATGGGTCAGCGTTTAGGTCGAAAAGTCTTTATTATTCTGGAAAAATTTTCCGAACTAACAATTGCCCTCGAAGAAGCTGAAAAGCTGAAGGTTCAACCCCATCTTGGCGTACGCATTCGACTTTCGTCAGTGGGTGCAGGCAGATGGCAGGAATCCGGTGGTGAGAAATCCAAATTTGGTTTTTCCGCTCCAGAATTGCTGAGCATCGTGGAAACCCTGCGTGAAAAAAACCGACTGGATGTCTTGCGCATTCTGCATTTTCACTTGGGTTCGCAAGTAGCGAATATTGCCGACATTCAACGTTGTATGCATGAAGCTGTCCGCTATTACGAAGCCTTGCGTGCATTAGGTGCGCCGATTGATTCGATTGATGTCGGTGGCGGCTTGGGTATCGACTACGAAGGCACACGTTCCCGCAGTTTTTGTTCTATGAATTACAGTATTCAAGAATATGCAAACAATATCGTCTACACCATTTCAGATATGTGTAATCAGCATAATCTGCCGCATCCGCAAATCGTAACAGAATCAGGTCGCGCCATGACGGCGCATCACGCCCTACTGGTCACCAATATTATTGCAGTGATGCCAGCTTGCGAAACAACGACTCTCTCAGCACCTGAAGTCGCGCATCTGCCTATTCTGCATGAATTATGGGAAAGTTATAGCAATCTATCCGAAAGCACGGCACTTGAAGGTTATCATGATGCCTGCCATTGGATGTCGGAAATTCAAACCATGTATATTCATGGCTTATTGGGTTTAAAAGAACGCGCTTATGCTGAGCAGATTTATTATGCTACGTGTTCACGTTTACGCGCCCTACTCAAGCCAACTATTCGTGCGCACCGTGAAATCATAGACGAACTGAACGGTAAACTTGCGCATAAATTTGTGTGTAATTTCTCTTTGTTTCAATCATTACCCGATGCATGGGCAATCAATCAAGTATTTCCGATCGTGCCATTGTCAGGTCTTGAAAATCAACCGAGCATGCACGGCATTTTGCACGACATCACCTGCGACTCCGACGGTAAAATTGAAACGTATGCCAATAATTACGGGCTCGAAAGCACCTTGTCACTCCCTGCTTACGATCCTGAAAACCCTTACTTAATTGGTATTTTTCTCGTGGGTGCTTATCAAGAAATTCTTGGTGATTTGCATAATTTATTTGGCGATACCGACTCCATTCATGTTTCTGTCGAAGCAGACGGTAGCTTTAAATTATCCAATGCATTTCATGGTGATACGGTGGAAACCTCGTTAAGACATGTTGATTTCGATGGACATGCTTTACTGGATTCTTATCGTAAACAAATCACCGTTGCCAATTTGACCTCTGCTGAAGGTGAAGACTATCTCAGTGATTTCACCAAAGGTCTGAAAGGCTATACGTATTTTGAGGAAGAATGATATGCATGCTATTGCACTCGAACCAAGCCAGTCATTTGATTTGCCACCTGAGTGGGCACCACAAAGCGGTGTGATGTTGACCTGGCCGCACGAAGGGACCATTTGGGCTGAAATGCTGGCTGAAATCGACGCGGTATTTGCAAATGTTGCGAAAGAAATTGCCTCGCGTGAAAAAGTTATTATTACTTGTTTTGATAAGACACATGAGCAACATATTTTAAGTTTGCTCGAACAAAATGGTGTCTATCTGCATAATGTCGCGACCTTTCTCGCTCCCTGCGATGATGTATGGGTGCGGGATCACGGTCCGTTGACCGTTTTCCGAGAAGGCCAAGCGCTATTACTGGATTTTACTTTTAATGGTTGGGGCAATAAATACCCTGCTGATCAAGACAATGAAATTTCGCGCACGCTACACACACAACACGCTTTCGGTGAAACCATTTTGTCATCCCTTGACATGGTTTTGGAAGGCGGCGCAATTGAAACAGATGGACACGGCACCTTGCTTACCACGAGCAGCTGCTTGCTTTCCAAAACACGTAATCCTCGTCTAAGCAAATCAGACATTGCCGACAAACTGCGCCAATTATTGGGTATGCAACGTATTTTATGGTTAGAACACGGTCATCTCGTCGGGGATGATACGGATGGCCATATTGATACACTCGCACGCTTTACTGATCCGCATACCATTTGCTACATCACTTGCGATGATGAAAATGATGAACATTATGCAGAATTGAAAGCGATGGAAGAAGAATTGCGACAGTTAAAAGATTACGAAGGCAATGCGTATAAACTTATTCCACTGCCGTGGCCGAAACCACAGTATGCAAAATTCGATGGACGACGTCTGCCCGTCACTTACGCGAATTTTCTTATCATCAATGGTGCAGTATTGATGCCTATTTACAATGATCCCGCAGATGCAGAAGCGTTAAAAATTATAGCGCAATGTTTTCCTCAGCATGAAATAGTCCCGATTGATTGCGCACCAGCCGTGCAATGGTATGGCAGTTTGCACTGCATGACCATGCAATTACCGAAAGGAGTATTAGCATGACCACTTTACGCGTCGGCTTGGTACAACAAGCTTGCACAAATGACCGTGAAAGCAATCTCGCTGCGAGCATCGCAGGTATTAAAGAAGCAGCAGCGCAAGGCGCGCGCTTAGTACTCTTGCAGGAATTACATACGGGTTTGTATTTTTGCCAAACCGAAAATGCCACAGTGTTTGATTTGGCGGAAACCATTCCTGGCCCCAGTACGCAAACGCTTTCTGCACTCAGTAAAGAATTAGGCATTGTTTTGGTTTCTTCTTTATTTGAAAAACGTGCAACAGGTCTTTATCACAATACGGCTGTCGTATTTGATAAAGGTGAGATGGCCGGTCGTTATCGAAAAATGCATATACCTGATGATCCTGGCTATTATGAAAAATTTTATTTTACGCCGGGGGATTTAGGCTTTAAACCAATTAAAACCTCCGTCGGTACCTTGGGCGTTTTAATTTGCTGGGACCAATGGTACCCAGAAGCCGCTCGTCTGATGGCACTCGCTGGGGCTGAATTATTACTCTATCCAACCGCGATTGGCTGGGGCTCACAAGAAAATGATGTAGATGAAATGAAACGACAACGTGAAGCTTGGATGCTAGTACAGCGCGGTCATGCTGTCGCCAATGGTGTGCCGGTATTAGTCGCAAACCGTACCGGTTTTGAAAGTGCCACGCCAGATTCAGCACAAGGCATACAATTTTGGGGTACCAGTTTTATAACCGGCCAGCAAGGTGAAATTTTAATGCAAGCCGGCGAAGAAACACCACAAGTACTCGTTAGTGACCTTGACTTAAAACGTAATGAATCTGTGCGACGCGGTTGGCCATTTTTGCGTGATCGTCGTATTGATAATTATCACGGCATTACTCAGCGTTATCTGGACGACTGAGTGTAGATGCGCGTTCATTATATTTTACATGCTGATTTTGAAAAACTGGGTGTCATTGATGAATGGCTGGTAAAAAATCATTGCCAAGTCACTGGCACGCATTCCTATCAGCAAGATGTCTTATCGGATGCATCTCAATTCGATTTGCTCATTGTTATGGGTGGCCCACAAAGTGCCGTTCATATCGAAGATTATCCTTACTTGCAAAAAGAAGTCGACTTAATTCAATCCGCCATCCAATCCAATAAAGCTGTACTCGGCATTTGTCTGGGTGCGCAATTGATTGGCATTGCATTGGGTGCAAAAGCAGAACATAGTCCACACAAAGAAATTGGTGTTTTTCCTGTTGAACAAACCAGTGACGCTGCGCAAGATCCGCTTTTTATGCACTTCCCGCAGCAGTTTGCGGCTATGCATTGGCACGGTGATATGGCAGGCCTTCCTCAGGGTGCCGTTTTACTTGCAAAAAGTGCTGGTTGCCCCCATCAAGCTTTTCGTTACGGTGATCGTGTCTATGCTTTTCAATATCACATGGAATTAACACCGAATCTCGTGCAAAAAATGGTTGAACATTGTCGAGAGGATTTAACCCCCGACACGTATGTTCAATCACCTGAAAGCTTGGCTCAATTAAATTTAACTAACACCAATAACGATATGTTTCGTACCCTAGATTATTTAGCGGGACTGATTGCAGAATAATAGATTGTACGCAATGCTAAGATCTAGAATTCATTGCAACACGAGAACGGTGCCCTTTCTGCAATATTACAGAAGGAGCACAAAATTTATGGGCGATCCTGACAACTAGTTAAATGAAGACCCTGGAACGTTTTGAGAATCTAATAAGTTCGTAGAAGTTTGCGCAGGTTTTTTCTGTTCACTTGACCATATATTTGAATGAGCAACCACCAATTTCATTTGGCTTTCTACCGGTTTGCCCTTTGACAAATCATGCGCTGGGGCGCCAGTTTTACTTATTTCAATTACATTTGATAACGGCTGGATTGCATGAACTTTTTCAACGGATTTAAAAAAGCATTGTCCTGATTCAGTTTTTAAATGACCACAATATAATTGTTCACTTAATGATAAACTCGCTAGAAGTGTATCGACTCTTAAGAATTCATCTAAATGATCATAAAGTTGTTCACTATCTTCTCTGAAAAGTAGATCTAATAATTGAGGGCTAAGGCCGTGGATGTGGACATTAGTATCTAACTTACCACCAAAACCGGCTTCGGCTTTAGGGTGTATTTTTCCTATTACTGTAAGAGGTGTTCCTGATGGAATTTCTTCAACATATTGCTTGGAATCTTTAGCCAAACTAAAAGGCGTTTCTGGCATTTCACGATAAGTAGAGGGACTAAATTCGCGGCGAATCCATGTTTTTCCATCCACTATCACATCAGCAATGAATAAATAAGCATGCTCATCTGAATAAATCGTAAAATCATTTTTCACTAATGAATCGGTTAAGCGTTCTACATCTTCAAAAGCAGCGGTTGTCTGTAGTACTGCGCCAAATTGGGCAAGTGAAAACCACTCATCAGGTTTGACAAGAGAAACGTGAGATCCAGGTAAAGATGGATCCGAAGGATTAGCTGATCCTTTTAATCCAATGCCATTAATAATATGACTTTCATTTAAAAGACCTTTCCCATTGTCTGGATCGATAAGAGATACGATGCCTGTTAATTGGGACAAAGGGAGACCCTCACTGCGCCAAGCAGCGATTAAATCACCAAAACGGATAGACGGGCCATAACAACCACTTCCTAGGTCGCCTAACCAAGTGGGGGTTGTAAACAACGTGTTTTGGGAAATAACTTTCTCCGGTAGTCTCAAAGAAGCTGTGTCGGGAGTATGTGCATCAACCTCACCAATCTCAAGTTTGGCAACATTTGAATAATCAATACCTAAGCTTTCAATAAAACTATTAAAAGAATTATCAGTACTTAGCTGTTCTAATTGCTCTTTCGATAGAACGAATTGACCAGTGCGTGAACTGGGTGTGTTTAAGGCTGCAAAAGTCGTAAAGCATGCTAGACGCAAAAAAATTCTTGCGGCACGATCACCTTCTATGGCTTGTAAGAAAATTACAGAAAAAGAATTTGAGGACAGGCCGTAGTGCATAAAGCTCCTATTTAATACTTAAACTAATATTGTTTAGCGTGCACCTACTCTCCTAAAGCCGACATTTAGCTGGTACGATGTCTCTTTGTTCACGCTCAATTTCAGCTTGACGTGTAAGATGAAAAAAAATAGTTTTGGTTTGTAATTTGATTTTTTTTTGCGAGACTGCATCGCTTGACAAGGTATCATCCACGGTTTTTTGGGCATGCCCGTTTCTCATTATATAATCTTTTAAAGAAACGTGTTTATTTGCAAAATGACCGCGTTTAAACCAAATTGAATCGCTTGGTACATCTTGCACATTTCTCAGCAATGGGCCTAATGCCGGCGGGAAATCATTGATATCAATTTTTCGTACTATACCGACATTTTTGCAGTGATACAATGCTCTGCCTAGCCTATCAGTTCTTGGAATCGGCTGCGTAAAAGCACTAATTTGCTCATGTAAATCGGAAATTTTTGCCATCTGACAAGCAAAATCGAATGCAAAGATACCGCAATTTTTTTGATCGCGTTGCAAAGGCATTCCTGAACTAACCGTGATGAGAGCATCTGAACTTCTGGCTTTTATCGTTTCAATTGTATTAACAAATATATTTTGCGAATGAAGGCTATCTAATAAAAAAAATTCTAGTCCGCCATCTTTTACTCTAATATCCGCGGCGCTCCAGTGCCAACTATGTTCCAAAACATATTGGAAACGAGTACCAGTCGGCGCAGTTTTTTTCACACTATCGAGCCAATCGATAAAATGTCGTAATTCATTTAAACTAGCGAAAACATAACAATTAAAATTTTTGCCCTTGCTCCATAAACGAAATTTTTTAGCTGCTAAAACAGCTTTCATGGTTGACACGGAATCAGCAAGCGCGGACGGATCAATATCAATTTCTGGTGTCGGAAATAATACGTTTCTTTGCATGAGTTAGTCTTACTTATAGTTATAATTTAGAATTATAGTAAATAGCGTATACTATTTAAATAAGCTTAAATAAGCAAAAAAAATTCTTTCTGGAGTGACTCATGCAAGAACGTAATACCATGAATATTAACAAAACTCAGATTGAAGACACGATGCGCAAAGCTAATATTGCAGGCGTCGCCATTGCCTATGCAGATAATCAGGGCCATGTTTCTCACGAAGAAATTGGGGTGAAAAACAACTCAACCGAGGATATCCACGAAGACACGGTTTTTGCGTGTGCTTCTCTAACTAAAGCTGTTTTTGCTTATTTGGTATTAAAACTAATTGATCTTAAAGTCATTGATCCTGAAAAATTTAACTTAGAGTGCAAATTAAATACTATCTTACCTTTCAACGAATTTTGTGAAGACCCAGATATTAAGCTTCCTCCCTGGCGACCCACTCCGGCTGATCAAAAAGCTGTTGAAAAGATGACAGCTCGCATGGTGTTATCTCATACCACCGGTCTTGAATCACCCAAAGATAAACCTATGCAATTTCAATTTAAACCGGGCAGCGAATACGGCTATTCAGGTATCCCATTTTGGTATTTGCAAAAAGTCGTCGAACAATTAACCAATTTATCTCTAGAAGAACTTGGCCAGCGCTATATATTTAATCAATCCACCGAAGTATTTGGTGAGTCTGCATTAAAAATGCCGCATAGTCATTTCTCGGGTAAATATAAAGAAGAATTAGTAGCGGCCAATAGTTTACACACCACCGCTAAAGAGTATGCACGTTTCATGTCTGCCTGGGTGCATGATAAAAGTCCCGTCATGCAAGAAGCCTTCATCCCCGCCATCTACATGACCACTGATCAATGGGCTGCCAAAGGCACGGGCGTATCCAACAACGATCTCATTAATGTAGCCTGGGGTTTGGGAATCGGACTCGAAATAAAAAATGATAAAGTCATTGCAGCTTATCATTCGGGTGATATGAATGAATGGCGAGCCTGGGTGGCAGTAAATCTAGCAGATGAAAATAATAAAACAACGATTGTTTATTTAGCCAATTCGCCAAATGGTCATATGCTGGCAGATCAAATTGTAGCGCCCAATGTAGCCTTAAATCACGCACTGAATTATTTTTTCCAAAAATACGGTTTTGCGCGTGAATATACAGAAGACTGGCAAGAAAAACAGGCTGGCAATGGCGACACCATTACTGCTTTTTTAAGATTACGCAGTGATGAAGTCGATAAACGCAATGCTATACAACAAGCATTAACCACCTCATCTTTGTTTCCAACACCACAATCTTCTGACGAAAAAGAAAAAGAAGAACAGACGCCCAAGAAAGTCAAAAAAAAACCTGGATTTACGTCTTCGGATTAAATGGCTAGCGTGCCTGTTTAAAACACGAGTCCCAATCCTAAACTCAATGTATTCTCAATGGCTGAATCACCGATTGCGTTTTGCATTTTTCTAAATGCGCCGTAATTTTCTTGCAATTCATATTCAACAAACGCATTCATGCCTGGTGCGATACGATAATACGGCCTCACGATATAACGTAACTGATTCAAGCCAGTCCCAATTTGCGCTTGGGTGACAGATTTAGTGGCGACGATACCACGCACTCCCAGACGCACAAATAAATTTTGCGTAAACTGCGTATCGCGTGATAATTCTAAATCCAGTTTCCAACTGCCGCTATGATAATAACCGCGGGCATCCGTATCGATAAAAAATGGCATTAAACCTTCAACCCCAATACCCGGTTGCCAATAAGGTTTTAATGCAGGGCGATAAAAATAATTAATACCGCCTTTCACGGCCCAGAATTGGGAAATCAAACGCCAGTAAAAAATATCTATATCGGCATTTTCAACTTCGTGCTTATTGATTTCAGCATCTTTGGTAAGGAGTTCCAGTTTGTTGTAATCATAACCGTACAAACCCTTGAAATTGATTTCCTGTACATTATGGAAAGGATCTTCACTGGCTTCGAGAAACGAAGCGAGATATAAATTAACCGGATGTGCCATGGGATGTTTTACCATGTGGGTATCAATGGGTCTTACTTCATCGACACGAACAATAGGACGGTTGGCATACTGGGTTTGATGTGCAATATCTTCGGGTTTTTCTTCACGTTTAGTAATATCGATTAAACTGGAATACTGAATGACACGCGACATGCCTGCCACCATATGATACAACAAGTGGCAATGAAAAAACCATTGTCCACTCGCATCCGTATCTACATCCGCCACCATTGTTGCACCGGGTGCAACATCAATGGTATGCAGCAAAGGATCATGCTTACCTAAACCTTTACGCAAAATAAACCAGTGACCGTGAATATGCATAGGATGATGCATCATCGAAATATTGGTGAATATAATACGGTAACGTTGACCAGGATCTAGTACAATCGGTTTAGCGTTATATTCTGGTATACCATTGATAAACCAGATATAACGATCCATATATCCAAATAATTCCATTTTAATTACCCCTTTAATGGGCTTATTGGGATCATTGGTGACGACAACAGCCGTTAACGGCTGATACTTGGTACCGCGTGTCGTTTTTACATAAGCGGATTGTGATAAAGGGGTGATGGTATCGCCGATAAGAGTGGGTTCAGTCGGCATATCGTGTTTCATACTCAACATGTCCTGAATTTTCATGCTGGGCATCTCATGTTGCATATTACCCATGTCCGTCCCTGGCATGTCATGCGACATATTACCTATCGCTGACATAGAAGATTGCGTGCTCATCATGTTTTGCATCATTTCCCGCGTCACTGGTGGTGGTCCGGAAAATGGCAACACTGCTTGATAGTTTGCGGGTGTTTGTGATGTATTATCTAAAGCACC
>CAYUYG010000015.1:0-13279 GCA_964449125.1 uncultured Coxiellaceae bacterium
TTTCTCGAAAGTGACTTTTCACCGAATGCTATCCGAACTGTGCATCCCGAAGTGCGCCAGGTTATGTTGGAAGGTATTCAACTTTTCCAAATCGATCCTGTTACCACCCGTTTGACCTTTAAGAAAAAAATGGGGCGGCTCATTATCGATAGTAAACAGTATGCTGATATTTACGGCGACTGGATGCTCGCCTTATATCCGCAACAGCAAGGCCGCACCACGGTGCTAGTCAACCTTAAAAGCGGGCAGTGGACGGTGGATATGCAGTCTGCATTTGCATTGGCTTCGCCTGCAAATGACATGCTGAATGCCCTGCATAACTTCTATGGCGGTGAATTAATGGCTAAACCTGATAAGGTTTTACACTAGCGTTGTTCACAAAATGCCGTTATGAAGACATTTTTTTATTCAAATCAGTTTTTAGTTTGAATAATCCTGGTTTTACTTCTCTAACTATATGATTTTAAAGTTATACTTACTTATGTATACGAAATGCGCTTCAGTATAAAATCCTGTTAAATGGGTTATTCACACGTCTTCTTGATAGCTTGTACACAGACTTATCCACAGAATCTGTGGATAGTTTTGGTGGTGTCGCGAAGTTTTACCATAATCATTCTGACCACTCTGATAAGATTCGTAGTGGTCAATGAGCTCTGATCCGCCCAGAAACTCTTTGGTGCAAGCTCCGTGTCTTTGATTGTGTACCCACATGCTTCGGGGGCCAGGGCGCAGCGACAGATGGGGTTTAAAAACAATTTCCATTATACCCCATCCGCTGCTTTGTTCCCTTGCGAGGGAAGGGTGATAAGGATATTGCGGGATCCGATTTCAAAACTATTTTGTTGCACATAAAGATTTACATTATTTATTTTGTTCGGTTAGATACTCTTTAAGGATTTCGAGGAAAACTTTTAATTTTGGTAACATGAAATTTCTTCAGGATACACAGCATATAAAGAATTTTCTGGTAAATGATAATTTGTTAAGCAGGGTTGTATTTTTCCATTGTTCAGCTCATTTTTCACCATGAATTCAGGTAATACCGCAACACAAAAATTCTGGAAAAATGATGAATCGTGAATGGTGAAATCAAGGGAGACACTAGGCTTTGAATTAAAATGAACCTATGTTAATTTACCCTCCATTTTTAATGAACATTCTAAAAATAATTATTATGGGATAAATAACATGTTTTCAAAAAGAACAAGAATGATGCCAGAACAACATAAAAAAGATCAAAAAAAAGAAAGCAAATACGATGATAATATTATCCCTCATGCTCCCATTCCTAACTACATCACGACAACTAAAAAATTGGTGGCTTATCTGCAGTGGGATAAATCTGTTCTAGCATCAATTCAAGGTTATACAACACCTCTTGGCTACTCATGCTATACCAGTAAGTTTTTTCACGAACTCAAAAATGATTATGGAATCAATTTGAAACAATATCTTGCTCCCTGCAACACGACTTTGCAGTTAGGCGCATGGACGGGAAAATTTCTTAAACAAATGCCGTATATTGTACGAACGCCAAAAAATCAAACCCATGTTACCATTGGCTATGACTATAGCCTGCGTTCAATAGAATGTTTACAGGCAAATGGCATTACAAAAACTCGGCAAGTTGATTTAAATTCCGTTACAAAAGTGGGTGAAGAAACTCAGCTGGCTTATCTTGATCAGTTAAAAGAAGACTTACGATCCAAAGCCAATATACTTGCAATCCGCATCTTTGAATATTTAAATCCAGAAACAGTTCCTTTATTAATGTGTGCTTTAATGGATTTTGCACAACCTGGTTCGACATTTATTTTTATAGGTCGTGCACCCTGGAAGACAGAGGCACACGCCATCGATGAAAAATCTGAGCAAAAAAATAAAGATAAGGTAGTTCCGATTGATTGCATGAGCCGTTTCTTTCGGAGGCAGGATATTCGTATTATTGACAGTGCAATATTCACCCCTCAGTTCGATTCTGGACAGTCAGGTGAAGAACTTTTAGTTGCTCAAAAAATCGATTCGAGTCAAGACAGTGAGTCACCTAGAAGATTATGTAAAATTTAATACCTTACCCCTGGCTTAATTTTTTCCCAGGCTTTTTCTATGATGAATTGTTATTGGTGCAGCTAGCCACTGTTGACTATTTAAAAACGAGGTGGGCTAAAATGAGTGGTTCTCGAACAGGATACAAAAACCAACCAGATAACCAAGATTCTTCACTGTTGTTGAGCGTCACGCCGAGAGAGGTGAGAGACTACGAATTATACCCTCGTTTTCCAATGGTCGCTCTTGGTCTGTTTGCACAAACATCCCAACAAGCAGAAGCAGAGACGGCTCTTTTACGATTAGGGCTAGCAGCTATCTATGCAGCACCCGAATTCATGGATGCTAAAGAAGATGCGACAGCCTTGGCAGCGATAGCCATATTGAAAAGACACCCTGAGTTATTGTTTGAAAAAAAACAGATGATAGACCATTATGGCCGAAAAATTTATGCATCACCCTATCAACTTTTCCTAGGTGCTGGTGATGTATGGGCAATAAAGCAAGTGCACACCGATATTTTTCCTTTGATTTCAGATGGGGAAGAAAAGGCAAAAACCCAATTTGAAGAACAGTTTCCCAATTACGATAAAGAACTCGCCGAGGGAATGAATGAAGAAGCGAGGTTTTATGATAATAGGAATACGCAACAAATTGAAGCGATCACGAAGCAACTTGCCACTGTTAAACAGCTCATAGAGGCTGATCCTTTTATTAATAAAGAGCCACTTGATACGACCAAGCAAGCTGTTGAAACGCTATGCAAATTATTTCAACCTAAGCCCGGAGAAATCATCCGAAGTGGACTGCATTTACCGCTTGCCATCATCAAGGAAGTATACAAAACATATAATGCTTTACAGTGTCATTGGTCATATTTCTCTTGGGCTGTGATAGGGCCAGCACTTGATGCCTTATCAATCGTCGATGGGCAGTGTTGTCAGCAGGGATTGAAAAATCTCGTTATGGACAAAGGCCCGAATCGTTATTGTCTTTCAACCTATCGGCATTCGAAGGAGCAGCCGTTGAATGTAGCATTTGTCAACGACGATGCACTGGGGTGGGTGGTCCTTCGCGGTTTTGGCCGCCGCATCTTGGCAGGTTGGAAAACTTATGGCGAACAAAAACAGAAGTTTATGGGAGCTATTATGCAGCCGTGTTTCAATCCATCAACACATTGTCTCGATGCCCATGCCCAACCTAGAAGATGCGTGATTTGCTAATCTGGCGTAATAATATTTCTGTGGCATACACTGTTTTGTTACACCCCTGAACCATCGAGCAAGTATTCTGATTAATCCCAAATATCTGATAACCAAGTTGATGATGGTCGCGATGATTAGTTCAGATTGAGTGTCAATACATAAGAATTTTTCATCTAGCAAAGATTAGAAGATTGTTTTTTTGCATGCAAATTTACAGCGTGACTAAATGAAATATAGGTTTATTTACCATCATGGGTAGTTAGCGGGAACCGCTGCTACTTACCCACAGATTCTGTGGATAAGTCTGTGTACAAGCTATCAAGAAGACGTGTGAATCGGTGTAGTGGAAACCCAAAAATCTGGCGCCGAGGTTGGCGAAATATCTATATTACCATATAAATCAAATAGTTAAGTGCTGGTAAATTTACCTATTGGATTAAGGGGTATCCCTATGCCAGAAAATGCTTTACCAACTGACATTTTGTGAACAGTTTGTGTTACCCATCCTTGAAATCGCTTAAAATTGTGGATAAGTCTGTTAATAAGCTATCAGTAAGATGTGGAGTGATGAGCTTCAAAATCTTAGCGTGGCCCTTGTGCTAATTGCTTCAGATGGGTTCTGTCTTTCTTTGGCAAAAATTCCCAGCGTTTTTAATTCCTGCATTAAGCTAGTTGATTCAGGTGCTTTCTTGATCCAGTCAATCACATCCCGAGTTTGCAAAGTCGGTGAGGGTGATTGAGGTTTATTAAGTGCCAGTGCCTTCATGCCGCTAAAATCCAATAAAAAGCTAAACAAAGACGCGCAAGCGATGAAGAGCGGTCCTGTAATATTATCCATAGAAATAAAAATGAGATTGTGGGGATCATTAGCAATATTATAAGCAGGGCTTGCAATGGGACCGATATCGGCTAATGAGCTTAGCACGATACCAATTAATATAGTCAGGTTTAAAGTTAATTCTTCTTTATGATCTTTAAGGTAGCGATAAACAGATAAAAGTAATTGGCGCATATCATAGCCCAACACAAATGCAAACATACCTGACGATAGTCCGGATGAGGCGCCAGTCAATGCTTTTTGCCAATGAGGCCACGCTTCAATTGAATAATCTTCTCCGATTAATTTCGAAATAACTGACATGCCACGATAACCTGTTTGAATATTAAATAAGCCATATCCGAGGAATAGTGCACTCCCCATGCTGATGTCAAATAGACGAGCGCCTTGTTTGTATGGATTGATCGGCTTAAATAACTTACCCGGGTCACCCTCTTTTAATTCATTGTCGAGTTTCAAAAAAAGACGACGGATACTTTGTTCGTCAAGGGTGGAGCCGTCCAGATAGTCGTGAATAAAGTTCGGTGAAGCGAGTTGTTGTAGATAATCAATGCAAACAGCTTTAAAAGTTTCGTCTTGATCAAAATAATTTTTAATACGATTAATAAACGATGGAATAAAGGCTAGACGAAACGCACCACATAAGCTCGCATTAATGACGCCGGTCATCACAGCCAGGATAAGACCAGCCTGAATCATACCGTCATAGCCGAGACCATACGCTGAAATCATGGTCGCAACTGTAAGATAGACAGTGATACTGTTAACCAGGACCTTGTCAGACCAGTCGCTTAGAACTTCCAGTAAACGTTTTGCCGTGTCGGGGAAATAATAATAATGAACTATTACACTAATCACAAAAGTAAAAACTGACATAGAGCTTGCTAATGCTTGCATTTCCAGTGGAAGATCATGCCACCATTCAAGCGTAAAATCTTCAGGTGGGGTTCCCGTATATAATTGCATGGTATAAGGCAAATAGGGGATGGCGGTAATAAACGAAAAAACGCCGTTGATCATACTATAGCGCGAAGGAATCCATGAATAGACGGTGTTTAGAGATGATGTGAGACAGCTCGTTACCGAACGCTTTAGGGAGGAAAAGTCGGGCAACCATGCCCAGTAAGAGGGCGCCTGGGTTGACTCACTGTCGGATGGCGAAAAGGTGGAATAATTCTTATTAGAATTTTCCGGTTCAAAATCGAGTAATACCCCAAGCTCGCTTGACTCAACATCGTCTAAAGTTCTTAACATTCCTTTCTCCCAATTATCCTGGATGTGATTTGTAATGAATCCGCTATGATCCTTGTAAAATCTTCTTTATTCAATAACCTATAAAGAATAATGAGAGCAAATAATTCGCTCCACACATTTTGGAGAGCGCTAAAGAAACACTTTTTAGCCCTGTATTTGAACGACGGGTTTGAATAATAATTTTTTTCCTAGCGGAATAAAAATAATTCTGTTAAATTTTTATCCATAAAAATGAGGGGTATCGGACATGAATAGCTGGAATGGCCTGGATTTTCTTATATTTTTGATTTTTGCGGTGAACACACTGCTTGGCATGTCACGCGGGGCGTCAAAAGAAATTATTTCCTTAATGTGTTTAAGTCTTGCTTTAATTTTTACGATTAAGTTTGCTGTTCCCTTAGCCAATTTTTTTAATAGCTCACCTTTGGTTTATGATCTGGTTGCAAATCGCAATGCACAAACTTTAATGGTGAGTACTAATTCAGGATCGTTGAGTGTTAATTTATTACATGAAGTATTCTATTCCATCAGTTTGCTGATCTGTTTTGTTGGTGCATTTTCTGCTGGTGAGGCAACACTTGCCTATTCAGGCTTCCACGAATCATTTTCATTCCCGTATGCTGCGATAAGTCGTAAAATGGGCGCTGCCCTGGGTTGTATACGCGGCTATTGTATTGTTCTTATAGTCATCTGTATTCTTGCTTTACATGTGTTTAAAAATGACTGGACCAATCAATGGATTTCTGGCTCCTACTTTGTGCAATTATTTCAGAATGCTGCCTATAAATTAGATAATCTTATTAGTCAGCAGCGACCGGAGAATTATCAAGAGGTTTATAAAGACCAAAATCTTTATAATGAAAACCAGATTTATAAAGTTTTAAAAAAAGATAATGTTTCCTGATTATTATATTTAAGGAGTTTGCCGTGTCACGGTTTATTTGGTTATTTGTGTCATTGTTACTTGCTGGGTGCAGTACGGCATCCGGTCCTGCGTTTAATGAAAGTAAAACTTTACCTTCAGGTGCGACGGGAATTTACGTTTATCGAGTTGAGCATGTGGTGGCGGGATTTGGCGCAACAATTTCCGTTGATGGTAAAGAAATCGGTGTGCTTAAGGATAATGGTTTCTTGTTTGCAAGCTTAAGTCCAGGTCCGCATACTTTGAGTGTGCCTGATCGCAGCAATATTCTAAAAACTAATTTGATTGAATACAAATTCAATTTAACACCTCATCAAGTTCGTTATATCCGTTTAAATTGGCAGGCAGATGGTAAGGTGCAATGGTCTGGGGCAGGCGCGGTTCCAGAATGGAATTGGGCGTTTGAAGCGATAGCTCCAAAAACAGCCAAAACTGAATTAAGTGCTACCCATGCGTCACAATAAATAATATAAAGATGATGGCCGTCCAATGCTCATGTTTATTTGAGCTCATTGGTAACGGGCATCATTGCCCCCGCATAATTTGTTTAATCAGAGAAAAATTTGTACGCAGTAATTTGATCTGTATTAAAATCCAAGGCTGCTTTGGTTTACTCACAGAGTTATCCACAAGTCTCATGCGTATTTTTTAGGCAACTAAAAAATTGAAATACGTGTTTGGGTAGGGCTCATTTTTTAGGGTAAAATGCCACCATTCTTCTGCATAGGGTGCAAATTGATGCTGAGTCATTAATTTGCTAAGCATCATACGGTGTGCAAAAGGGACAAGGCCGACCGTCGTATTCAATCGATGTGATTTTTCATCCATACAATCATAACCGGTGCCCATGTCGATGCTATTGTCTGGGAAGCGTTGCAGATAAGGTGCAGTGCAAGCAATTAATTTCTTCTTTGAACTTAAAGTCGTTTCCGAAATAGCAGAAGCAGGAATAATGGTGAGGTCGACAGTGCTGCCGCGGCTATGCCCAGATTTTTCCGCTACATAACCCAGATGAAAAAAATCTGTCTTGTTGATCTGCGGATAAAATTCTTTTTTCATTTGTTGTTGCCGAAAATCCTTGCTCCACCCTATGAAATCAGCTACTGCGCGTGTGGGCCGATAGCAATCATATACTTTGAGTGAAAGGCCGGATTGTTGTAATTCTTTTTGTACTTGCGCTAAAGCGAGAGCGGTATCTTTAGTTAAAATGCATTGCGCATTTTGATATCCAGCAACGGGGCGTCCAATAAAATTATGCACACCGGCATAACGAATCTCTTGCGCAATCGTCGAGTCTACCTCGCTTAAATAAACAAATCCAGTCGGAAGTGCGTATACGTTATTCATGAAGAAAAAAAATAATATACACCAGTTCAAGTTCATGTGCGTACCGTGATTTATTCTTTGGCAGGGAGAAAATGCGCTGCAAAGTTAGCACGACAATCAAGGCAAGTCTAGCTGAAAAAATATTGCAGAGACTAATGTGCAGTAAATGCACTCTATGAACAAACGCTTTGTTTAAAGCTATGCAAACAACTTCCTGATAGCTTACTCACAGACTTATCCACAGAATTTGTGGATAGATGTAGTAAGGAATAAATGAGAAAGAAGCGGATGATTGAGGCTGCAAGCTCCAAGCTGTTCGAATACCTAAAGCCCCTCCAAAGACGATGTTGTCTATGCCGATTAAAAAGTAGTCATGGACTGGCAGGGATGGGGGGGGCGTGTCACTCCGGTAAGCTAGTCATGTTGTTGACGCAGTATGACGGCTTTGTTAGCATTTGTGTCATATTATAAACAGGTTTAGCAGGAGAGTGGTGAGATGGTAAGTAAAACACGTTTAGTATTCATCGGTTTAAGCGCAATTTTTCTGGCTGGCTGCGCAAGTATTCATTCAGGACCAGACAATACACTTTCTTTAACTACCACATCGAGCAATCAAGCTTATGCTGAACATGATGCAAAAACCAAGGCTGAAGATTACTGTCTCGTACGCGGCAAATCGTTCGTCTTATTAGATCATCTCACCAAATACAATGGTGCGGGCAGAAGCAATGCTTACGAGGTAAGCACCCGATTTAGTTGCAAATAGTTTTTCTCTTTAACCAAGGACGGGTCGTCCGTCTTTGGTTTTCTGAATTTCAAACATATTCTGCCTAGAAATCTTTTATGCTAACTTAGGTTCTGCATTAAACGTGACAGGAAAGACTGCAATGGAAGCAAAGCAATTTGAGAAATTTCTTTATCCAATCGTTATCAGAGAGCATCATCTTGATACCTTTGGGCATGTCAATAACGCAACGTATTTACAATTATTTGAGGAAGCGCGCTGGGAATTTGTTAGTTCCCGTGGATTTGATTTAATGAGTATTCAAAAAAATGGCCTGGCACCCACCATTCTTGAATGTCATATCAAATTTGCACGTGAAATCCGCTTGCGAGAAAAAATCACGATTGAATCTGAAACATTATCTTATGAAGGTAAGATAGGGTTTATTCAGCAAATTATTCGCAATGAGAAAAATGAATTATGCTGTGAGGCAAAGTTTACAATGGGCTTATTTGATCTCAACACACGTAAACTGGTCACGCCCACGCCAGAATGGATGCGTGCGGTGGGAGCTATCTGATACACTTATATATTCAAAATGTTATCTTCTTAAATTAAATAAGTACATGACTTAAGCGTATAATGGAAAATGATAAATATTAAAACAGCAGACAGGAGGTCCTTATGCGTTATTTTTTCGTCGCGATGATGCTGGTATTTACTTTAGGTTCATTCAATACATTGTGGGCTGCGGAAGCATCAGGGAAAGGCAAGGTTATTGTTAAAGGAAAAGTTCCTCAGGGTGCCATCGTTAAAAACAATAGCGTTATGGCTAAAGAAGGTTACACGGTGGTTAAGACTTCTAATCACAGTGCACAAATTGTTGCGCGTAGGCCTGGCGGCGGCACCGGCATTACTGGCAACTTTGATTGCACCTGTAATGGTACAAGTGGTGGTTGTGATGTTACCACGACACCGACGAGTGTTTCTTGCAGCAAATCAACTTGTACCTCAAGTTGTTACATGATAGTGACTATTCCAGGTGCAAGCACCATTATGCGCCAGTAAGCCTCAGCAAACCCCTTGTTTTCCGGCACTTGAATAAAGCGCCGGGAAGCATTTCTTATCCTGCCATTTCAATGTTAAAATCGGTTCATTTTAAGCATTATATTAGGTCTGATTATGTCCCTGCTGGAGAAGTTTTTTCATCTAAAACAACATAATACTTCTGTGCGTACTGAAGTGCTGGCGGGTGTTTCGACATTTTTAACAATGTCTTACATTTTATTTATTAATCCCTCCATCTTGGCGCAAGCTGGTATGGATTACGGCGCAGTATTTGTGGCGACTTGCCTCGCGGCAGCGTTTGGTTCCGCGTTAATGGGATTGGTTGCCAATTATCCCATCGCCCTCGCGCCAGGTATGGCGCTTAATACGTATTTTACTTATGGCGTGGTGTTGGGCGCTGGACACAGTTGGCAAGTGGCGCTTGGTACGGTTTTTATCGCTGGCGTTATTTTTCTTGTTTTAAGTATTTTGCCCGTGCGTGAACATATCGTGAACAGCATTCCGAAGTCGCTGAAAGTTGCGATTGTCGCAGGGATTGGGTTGTTTTTATGTATTATTGGTTTTAAAAGTGCGGGGCTTATCACGCACAGCGACGCAACGCTGGTTACCATTGGTAAGATGCATGATCCAACGGTATTACTGGCTGTGCTCGGTTTTTTTCTGATAATAAGTCTGGAAGCGCTTGGGCTGCTTGGTAGTATTATTATCAGTATTTTAATTGTGACGGTGCTTAGCATCACCTTGGGTTTAAGTCACTTCAACGGTATTTTTTCCATGCCGCCCAGTATTATGCCCACTTTTTTACAAATGGATTTACGCGGCGCGTGGACACCCGGTCTCGCTACCATTATTTTTGCATTTTTGTTTGTCGATTTATTTGATAATACGGGCACCTTGATTGGAGTAGCACATCGGGCAGGTTTTATGGATTTTAATGGTAAATTACCGCGTATTAATCGGGTATTGATTTCAGATAGTGGTGCAGCGGTTGCAAGTGCTGTCTTTGGTACGTCCACGACCACTAGTTATCTGGAAAGTACGGTGGGTGTGAAAGCGGGTGGTCGCACTGGATTGATGGCGATAGTTGTTGCGCTGTTATTTTTATGTTCCCTGTTTTTAGCACCGTTGGCGAGCTCGATTCCTGCCTGCGCAACCGCGCCTGCCTTGGTATACGTTGCTTGTTTGATGGCGCGCGCTTTCACGGAGCTTGACTGGGATGATGTGACAGAATATGCCCCGGGTTTTATCACGGCTATTTCCATGCCACTGACTTTCTCCATCGCAGAAGGTATTTCATTTGGCTTTATTTCCTATACGATGATTAAGATAATCAGTGGTCGTTTCCGCGATTTAAATGCCACGATGATAATTTTAACCAGCGCATTTATACTGAAATACATTTTTATTAATCACTAGCAACTTGTGTTACGGTAAAAACACTACCGTAATTTTTTAGTTCTCGCTATACTCTTGCCTCCTGGTGAGATGCAAATAAAAGGGATGGTAGTATGGATATTATCAGCGTGATTGGCGTACTTGTATTTATTGGCCTAATTTTTAGCGTTGCATTTCTGCAGCTTTCTATCCTGGCCTGGACTATTCTGTTGGGTGCGGGACTTGTTCTACTTACTATCTTTGGGCATCAACCTCTCTTATTACTCATTCTTTTTTGGCTAGGTTATCTAGCTGCTGCCTTGTTTGCTAATTTGCATAATTGGCGACAGCGCTACATTGTGAAACCTATGATAAAGCGTTTGCAGGCACAAATGCCCTCCATTAGTGCAACAGAACATGCAGCGATAGATGCAGGGGATACCTGGTGGGAAAAAGATTTATTTTGTGGCCGTCCGGATTGGAAAAAATTATTTGCAATACCACGCCCACAACTTTCCGCAGAAGAACAAAATTTTATAGATAATCAAGTGGAAACCTTGTGTTCATTAGTGCATGACTGGGATGTTTGTGAACAGCATGATTTGCCAGAGAATGTATGGCAATTTCTCAAAAACGAAAAATTCTTTGGGATGGTGATTCCAAAGCAATACGGCGGTCATGGATTTTCTGCTTTGTTACATTCAACGGTCGTGACCAAGCTCGCTTCGCGCAGTGTCACAACAGCTGTGACAACCATGGTGCCAAATTCTTTGGGGCCTGCTGAATTATTATTACATTACGGTACTGACGAACAAAAAAATTATTATTTGCCGCGTCTGGCGAATGGCACGGAAATCCCATGTTTTGGATTGACAGGCCCAGATGCTGGTAGTGACGCGGGGTCGATTCCTGATTCGGGTATCGTGTGCCGAGATATTTTTGAAGGGAAAGAAACACTGGGTATACGTTTAAGCTGGGACAAACGTTATATCACACTGGCGCCTATTACGACCTTGTTAGGCATTGCCTTTCATCTTTATGATCCTGATCATTTGCTCGGTGATAAAGTCAATATTGGTATTACTTTGTGTCTAATTCCTGCCAGTCATCCGGGCGTGCAAATCGGTTATCGTCATTATCCTATGCATCTTGCGTTTATGAATGGTCCGACACGCGGCAAAGATGTTTTCATTCCGCTTGACTGGATTATTGGTGGCGTTGATATGGTAGGGCAGGGTTGGCGTATGTTAATGGAATGTCTTTCCATTGGTCGATCCATCTCCTTGCCAGCCTTGGCAACAGGTTCAGGCAGCGTCGCGTATCGTTTTACTGGTGCGTATGCGCGCGTGCGTCGTCAGTTCAATTTGCCAATTTCAGCATTTGAAGGAGTGGAAGAAGCACTCGGTAATATTGCTGGTTATATGTATATACTGGAAGCGTGCCGCACTATGACAGCTGGTGCGATCGACCTCAAAATTAATCCATCTACTGTCTCTGCCATTGCTAAATATCACATGACGGAAATGTGTCGTCGTGCGATTAATCACGGCATGGATATTCATGGCGGACATGCCATTCAAATGGGACCGCGTAATTTGTTGGCGAATATTTATTTTGCCATCCCCATCAGTATCACTGTTGAAGGAGCAAATATTTTAACCCGTAATTTAATTATTTTTGGGCAGGGTGCGATTCGCTGTCATCCCTATATCCTCAGGGAAGTTGAATTAATTAGCGCGGCAGACGTGAATGTGCCTGAATTAGATAAGGTGCTCATGTCGCATATTGGCTACTTTGCGGGAAATTTGTTGCGCACGTTTGCATATGGTTTAACGGGTGGAAAATTAATTTTTGCTAGCGTGAAAAATTCACGTATTAAAAAATATCAGCGTCAACTTACGCGCATGAGTGCTGCCTTAGCTTTATTAGCAGACTTGAGCTTAATTTTATTAGGAGGCAGTTTAAAACGTCGCGAACGCATTTCAGCACGCCTTGGCGATATTATGAGCCAATTGTATCTTGCTTCGACGGTGCTGAAATTCTATAACGATCATAATCGACCTAATTCAGATGTCGATTCAGTGTGCTGGTCTTTACAATATTGTCTGCATCAAATCCAGGTAGCATGCGATGAATTACTTAATAATTTTCCAAATCGCCTACTCGGAAAATTATTTCATTTTATTGTTTTTCCCTATGGCCGTGCCTATAAATTACCGAATGATAAATTACAAGACGCCATTACCGAACCCATGCTGACGACTTCCGAATTGCGTGACCGACTCACTAAATATTGTTATGTTGGAAGCGATGCGAATGAACCCGGTGTTCAGCTTGATCGGGCATTAAAGGAAGTGGTCAATGTCGAGCCTATCTGGAAAAAGTTGCACAAAGCTGTGCAAAACAAAACCATTCCACACTGGCTGACTTTTGAAGAACAGGTGCATGCTGCGGAACAAGCAGGTGTACTGACCGCGGATGAAGAGAAACGTATCGCGCGGCGATTCCATTTCGCGCAT
>CAYUYG010000016.1:0-12114 GCA_964449125.1 uncultured Coxiellaceae bacterium
AATTAACCTGGTAATATTTTAACCAGAACGATTTTAAAAATATAAAACATACACAAACGAGGTGGGATACATGAAAAAGGTGCTGATCACGTTAATCATGAGCTTACTGGCTGCTAGCAATGTATACGCAGACAATACTGCAAATATTAAAATCAAAATTAACGGCGCGATTAATGATAACCGTTATTTTTTATGCATTCCTGAAGTGGGTTGCCTTAGTATGCTGGCTGCTAAAAAAGGCAAAGTGTTTCCTTTTTACCGCCCAGTCGACATGAATACGATTTTTGTCACGAATGTAACGAATAATCGCCTTTATAATCAGGGTTTGCCAAAATCCTGCCAGGTGAAAGTTAACACAAATCAAACCATTACCATCAGCGGTCAATTTTATGCAGGCCCTGATCAAGTTCAGTTAAAACAATTGAAGTGTGTTGTTGCCTAATTGTCGCCCCACGGCCTTGTCGTGGGGCAATCATTGACTATCCCGCCTTTGTGCAGTAAATTTTGCCCACTATGCAAATACACAATATCGCCGGCTATAAATTTATTTCCTTGCCTGAACTGACCGATCTGCGTGAACGGTTACTCGGGGCATGCACCCAATTGGGACTCAAGGGAACCATTTTGTTAAGCAGCGAAGGCATCAATATCAGCCTTGCCGGTACACAAGAAAATATAGCGTCCTTTAAAACTTTTTTATGCGCAGATGCACGCTTTGCCGACATCTCATTTCATGACACCTATTCCACCACGCTGCCCTTTAAACAGTTGAAGGTAAAATTTAAGAAAGAAATTATCACCCTACGCAATCCTGAACTGACTACACTCGATGCGCGAGCACCCTGTATTAGCCCAGCGGAATTCAAGCAGTGGCTGGACGATAATCGTGATATCACCGTTCTGGATGTGCGTAATGATTACGAAGTGGCGTATGGTACATTTACTGGCGCACAACATTTATCCATTTCTGATTTCAGTGATTTTCCGAGGGTATCGAATAAAGTCGACAAACAAAAACCCATTGTGATGTTTTGTACGGGCGGCATTCGCTGCGAAAAAGCGGCACTGGTTATGCAAGAACAGGGTTATAAAGACGTCTACCAATTAGACGGGGGCATTCTGGGTTATTTTGCACAAGTTGGCGGAGCACATTACGAAGGCGAATGTTTTGTATTCGATGATCGTATCGCAGTCGATACGGAGCTCAATCCCAGCAAACACTCGCCATAAAAAATTATTTCTTTTCGTTTTCGTCTTCATCTTTCCAGCTATTCGGCAAACCTTTTGCTTTTAAACTGGTGCTGAGCGGTGTCGGTCTAAAACCGGAAGTACTTCCTTTGCCTTGCGAGGAACCTTCGGCTTCCGGTTCACGCGGCAATTGTGAAGCATCTATTTTGCTCGTGTCTTTTTCTTCAATCATCTCGTCAAAATCATAAAGACGATAAATCACATTCAACTTCATCGCCACATCATTTTGTATTTTTTTATTCAACAAAGTTTTGGCTTCTTCTAATGTTTTAAATTCACCGCATTGCGTTTCAGGACCGCGGCCGAAACGTTGCATTACTTTAAATCGCATGGTAACAACCCCTGTAAAAATTATAGGCATACTAATACATTTTTAATGTTTAAGCACTAATTTGCTGCCTGCAAAAGCCCATAAAAACAGAAGCTTAATCCTAGTAAAAATTGATTGCCAGGAATCGATGTTATAATGAACGATAAGTAAGGAGTGCTTATCCATGAAAACAACTATAGCTGTTGTAATCGGATGTGTAAGTGTTCTGATCTGGACCCCAACCTTGGCACAATGCTCATATTTGTATGATTACGGCACAGAAACCGGCTGCCCATCTACCTGCGGATATGAATCTGATGCTACTTCCTTGTGTAATTGCACAGACCCGGGCTGCGACGGCAGTAACAGCTGCTTAACGCGCGGTGAATGCTGTGCTGCATTTGGTAATGTGGGTGGCAGATAAAGACGCTAATCCAATAGTGTCGTTGTAATAATAATTTTGGAGGTCAGCGTACGGTGCACAGGGCACTTGTTTGCGATCTCCAATAATTTATCTTTCTGCTCCTGCGTTAATTCCCCGCTCAAGGTAATATTTCTATCAATGTGATCAAGCTTGGCCTCGCTGTTTTCGCAATCCGCACAATCTTCTGCGTATTTTTTTTGATGACTCAATGCCACGCTTACTTTTTCTAGAGGGATATTTTTTAAGTTTGCATACAGGCGAATGGTCATTGCCGTGCAAGCACCCAGTCCCGCCAACAAAAAATCATACGGTGTCGGACCTGCATCATTACCGCCAACGTTGGCGGGCTCATCAGCCACGAGTGTGTGATTACCAACCATAATCGTTTGGGTAAATTTCCCGTACCCGCTTCTGTGACAATCACTTGCGGTGTGACATCAGCCATATACATTCTCCTTGGCAATGTTAAACTATTGCATCAATCATGTAATGGATGACATCTCTTTGCAATGGGACTGCAAAAAATAATACGTCAATATATTCGTTCGCTTTTTTTTGTGCTGCTATTGCATGGTGTGACATGCGCGCTGGCTGCACCGCCATTCATCACGGATGATGCCGATCCAGCACCCTATGGCACCTTGCAAGCTTTCTTATTTGCCACAGGTTTTAATGCAACCCACACCGCCCTTTGGTATGCACCCGCTTTTGAAGGGGATCTCGGCGTATTAAATAACCTGGAATTTCACACCATTATCCCGATGGCAATATCGACACGCACCATTGGCGGCAATGCATTTGGCTTAAGTGATACTTTGATCGGCTTGAAATGGCGATTTTTAACGGAGACAGATTATCGTCCGGAAATTGCAATTGTACCGGATTGGATATTACCCACCGGCAATGCTGATAGACAACTCGGCAATGGTCGCAGTTGGACAAGCTTGCCTATTTGGATAGAAAAACATTTTGGCCCGTGGACAACTTATGGCGGGGGCGGCTATATCTTTAACTCTGCAAAAGGCGCCACTAACTACAAGTTTGCTGGATGGCTTGTGCAACGTGATTTATCGGAGCAATTAACACTGGGCGCTGAAATATATTCACAAGGCGCTACAGCAACCCGTATTGCCCCAGCACAGGATTCAGGTCCTGTTACCTTAATTAATGCCGGGGGAAATTACAATTTTACTGCGTCGCAATCGTTGTTATTTTCATTAGGACATAGCATTGCTGGTGCCAAACAATGGGTCGGTTACTTGGGTTGGGTTTGGAATATTGAGCTCATCAAACAAAAAAATGAAGTTAGCTGAGCTGCTTGCTAACATGAACATATGAAAAAATACGAACAACTCTCAGCACGCCATCGGTATTTCTAGCAATATCTACTGCAGCACTTGCTTCATCGGGCGGCACGGTACCAATCAAATAAACCGTACCATTTTCAGTGACGACTTTGATCTGGGTTGCATCAAGATCATTACAAGCCATTAACTTAGCTTTGATCTTGGTGGTAATCCAAGTATCACTCACTTTGGTTAACGCAGAAGAAGGACTTGCCACCGTAATCGTGTTATAGACTTGCTTGACGCCTTCAACACCTTGTGCAAGTTCACCTGCCTTAGTTTTTTGCCAGGTTTGCGGCACTTGCCCTGCCAATAAAACATCACCATTGTAAGTGGAAATAGTGATGTTAGTATCCTTAAAATCTTTGGTGGCAAAAAAGATTTCGTGCGAAACATTCATATTGATGATTTGATCATTGATGTTTTTCTGCCAGCTATGGCGATTATAAATCGCTTGCGCGCCGGTACTGGCAACGTTCATACAACCTTGCAAACACAGCACGGCTATTAGAAACACACTCACTTGCTTTATAAAGCGGCGAGTACCGACGTTAAACATATCAATCATTGCCCAAAATGATAATTGAAAGCGATGGCATATTCACTTGACGTGACCGAATTAAATCCACCCACCGTGCCATACGAGGTGCGATCAAATTCACCGCGGACAGACCATTCTGGGGTAAAACGGTCTTCCAGACCAAAACCACCCTGCCAAGTAATCTTGTTTGATCCGTTTTGTTTGAAACGTGTGCCAATTGCACCCAAGCGTAAAAATAATACGAGCGCGCCATCAATATTCACACCTGGCAATAAACTTGCGCCATAACTATACGTCACGCGCAAATCACCGCTAGGATCAGGGTTGTTATAGGTTTGCAAAAAAAACGGCCCGGCGAAAAGCTCCCCTGAGAGATAAAACCAATCACTTAATAAAGCACCGTAACCAAATGTAAGGCGTGGATTGAAACCTTCGGTGTTTGCTTCACCGGAACTGATATTTTGATAAGGGAGTGCGGCACCAATATATAAACTCGCATAGGCTGCTGTCAGTGGTGCGCTGACCAATGTTCCTAACAACAATAGTTTCGCAAATTTCTTGAGCATGGTAATTCCTTTTATAAGCATATGATCCCTATGTGTTATACCAAATTAAAAAAGCAGCAACAACAAGCGGATAGGCTTGCATGCGTGCTTTTTATCTACTAAACCCTTAGTTGACATCAACTAAAGATTTAGTTACTGTACAGCTTAATTTACAATGAGCGCGAGCAAAGCATGAACGATAAATATCAGCTAACCCCAGTCGAACACGAGCTAATGGAGATTCTATGGCAACTTGGCGGGGGCACCGTACGTGAGGTGATGACAGCACTGCCCAAGGAACGCCATTTGGCCTATACCTCTGTCTCAACTATGTTACGCATTCTTCAGCAAAAAAAAATCCTTACCGCAGAGAAAAATGGCCGGCACCATGTCTACGTACCATTATTGAGCAAAGAAACCTTTGCCGCCCATTCGGTCAAAAAAATAGTCAGACAAGTTTTTTCCGGTGATACCGTTGGCCTCGTGGCTTATCTCGTCAAACAGGATGAATTGTCACTGGATGAAATTAATTTTATGCAGCAATTACTGGACGCCAAAAAAAAGGAGTTAAGTAAATGATGCATTACTACCTCTTATTTAATATGGGCATTGCATTAAGTTATGGCTTTAGCTATCTCATCTTAACTTTGCCGATAGTAAAAGCTAAATTGTCGCAAGCTCATCAACTCATGTTCATGCGACATTGTTTCTTGCTCGCACCCATTTTGTTGTTGATCATGCCATTATTCGTACGCATTTATCCTGCTGCCAACTCTTCATTTGAGTTTAAACCCATTATTATTCATGCCTCCAACTTAATAACCACTTCGCAACATGTCGCTGATACCACGCTTACTTTCATGCCAACACCGACATTTGAACTATCCCTGTTACAAATAGTTGGTTGGTTGCTATTACTGGGTTTTACTTATTGCCTGATGCAGTATATACACACTCAGATTAAACTGCGTGGCTTGCTGACACGTGCTTATCGCGCACACAAGATTCATAATGTTAGCGTGTTATTTTCTAATGAAATAGACACGCCTTTCTGTTTTGCCAGGCTTAATCAGCATTATGTCATGCTCCCCACCGCATTATTGGAACACCCCGCTGAGCTAAGGCTCGCACTGCGCCATGAATTACAACATATTCGTCAGCACGACACTTATTGGTTGCAACTACTTGCCCTAGTTAAAGTAGCGTGCAGTTGGAATCCCTTATTTATTTTATGGATTCGCTGGTCTGAACAACTACAGGAGTTTGCCTGTGATGAAACAATCATTCTACGACAACGTACCGCCACCCCTAATTATGCGCAGTGTCTTATTAATGCAGCACTCGCCATAAAAAAGCCAAGCTGGCAACCCACAGGCGTCATTGGCATTAATCATCAACCATCCATTTTAACCAGGAGAGTGACCATGTTATTCCATTATAAAAAACTGTCGCATAAATGTTTGCTTGGGATAATTTATGCAGTCAGTTCATTAAGCCTTGCTTCAACAGCGTTGGCAGTGAGTGCGGCATACGATCAACCCATCACCAGCAAAAAGCTAACGCAAATTATTAAAAAAACCGCCATTCATCCGGAGTTTCATGTTAAAGCAACACCGGAAGTCGTTACGCAAATTAATAATATTCGTAATAGCAGCAAAGCGCGTGAACAATTTAGTGCGGCATTAACCCGCATGAAGAAATATCAGTCAACCATTGAGCCAGTCTTACGCGATCGCAATATGCCGTTGGATTTAATGGTTATACCATTGGTTGAATCTGGCTATCGTCCATTAAAAGAAAGTGAAAATCCGGCACATGCAGCAGGCATTTGGCAATTCATTCCTGATACTGCAAAAAATATGGGTTTAACCATTAATTCCGTGCGCGATGATCGTCTTGATACAACGCTAGCAACCGATTCTGCGCTGTATTATTTACAAAAATTGTATACACAATTTAAAGACTGGAAATTAGCAGCAATGGCATATGAGATTGGTGAAAATGAAACACAACGTTTAATTGATACCACCAAATCACGTGATGCATGGACCATCGCACGTTCTAAACATGTACCAAAACGTTACAAAAAAGACTTGGTCAATTATTTAGCCACGCTTGATGCATCCATGATCATCATGCATGACAAAAAATTAATCGCTACTTAATTTTATAACTGTACAGAAGGAGCGCAGTCAGCAAACGTGAAATTTATGACAAGGTTTGCTATACTGCCTGCTCCTTCTGTCTTACGTCGTTGTAAATAATATGCCAAAAATAGTGAGAAGTTATTTTTACATTCTTATTTGTTTATTCTTAAGCAGCTGCGTGCACACGCGACCTGTCACGAATGTTACTCCTACTTGCACCACTAAACCTGCTAATAAAACACAATATTGTGTTTATGGTAAAAAATACAGCGTGCTTAAATCCAGCAAACATTATGAAGCAAAAGGCGTTGCATCTTGGTACGGAAAAAGTTTCAACCACAAACAGACTTCAAACGGCGAACGATACAATATGTATAAATACACTGCCGCACATAAAACATTACCATTTTCCACACGCTTGTTAGTGACGAATTTACTTAATGGCAAACAAGTCGTGGTACGCGTCAATGATCGCGGACCTTTTGTAGGCAGCCGTTTAATTGACTTATCCTATGCAGCAGCGAAAAAGATTGGGATTGCTAATCGAGGCGTTGCGAAAGTCAGTATTAAAGCTATCCCAAAAACACAACTCGCGCATAATAAAAAGCGCAGCATCAAACATCGTGCAACCCATTATGCGACATGATAGTAATGCTACTCAAGGTGATGGCGCTATTACATAATATTAAGTCACCTTGATTTACAACCACGTCAGTCTTCCATCGCTTATATTTTTCTGTTTTTTCTTATTCAATTAAAGGAATAATTATGTTACGTTCAGGCCAAGAGAGCAATTTGTTACAAAAATACAATGTTTTTAGCACGCAATGTGATAAAGCTAGCGCCGATACCCCCCGCACTTTAAATGAAAACTCCTTTCATGATCTGGTCAGAGAATATTTTTTTGACACGGATGCTGATTACCATTCAGCAACGAAGCGAGCCGAAGTAATACAATTTTTACTGCAGGTACTGACTCAAAACTTTATCGAGCAAAATACATATTATTCTTTGAGTGCCTTGAACGTATTATCAAAAATGCAAGTTCCTCCTGAGTTAGTGAAGCAAATTATTCAAGATCTTGTTAATTTACTTTCCATGAATGAGAAAGATTTTTCTCAAAAAAACGGGGTACATGACTTTGCATTCCTACAAATTTCTGAGGGTGACTTTTACTTAGATCGCTTAACTATATGCAATGTATTAGCAAATTTTGGTCAGCACATACCAGTAGAAATCCAAAATTTTCTGATAAAAACTCCATTAGATGCTTCAACATCTAGACCTGAGCTTAAACATGCTTGTGTTACATTAGGAAAGTTTGCTAGTACATTTACTGGTAACAGTCGCACACAATGCATTCAACGTTTATTAGAATTAGGCAAAGAAGATGATAGTAAAATTAAGCAGGCTGCGCGCCAAGCTTTATTACCACTTATCGTGAACTTGCAAAATCAGGAATTAGATGTACTCGAACGCTTATTTTTAAATGACACGCCCACTCAAAGAGCCGGATTTTCAGTATCGCTGTGGAACCCCTCTGTTGCGCCGGTAACAGCTGCAGAGGAACCTATGGCTAGTGCAATAGATCAAGCACGAACGCACAATCGGCGTCTATCTCAATGAGTTTGAAACATGACGCGCTACCTAATTTCTTACAAACTATTCCACCCGGCTTTCGTCGGGTGAGGAGCTAACCAAATAAACTAGATGAGTTACCTTGTGGAGTTATAATTTTTTAGAATTGGAATCAGAAAAATTAGAAGAATTTGCAATATTATCATTTCTAGTCTGAGTCAGCTGGGTGTGTATTGCTGACATAATATTGACCACGGTATCTTCTGAATGAATGCCTTCCAATTGCACGCTTACTAAAGCTTCATATACGGCTCGGTGCAAAGAAGAACGAATATCCTTTGCATTAAAAAAAGCACTGCTTAAGGTAGGCGCTGTCAGTTGTTGAATTTTATACAGGGTATCATCCAGTATTTCTTCTTTAGTATTACTGAGATCACCGGTTTCAGTTTGCATATGACGCTTTAAAATAATATTCGTAATCAGTGGATCCTTTAACTCCAGCAATTCCCATAAAAGATTGAGCTTCGCCAACTCGCGAATAACGCGTGAAACAGGTTGCACGCTATTATGAAAAAGATGATGGGAATACAGATTACTGACACATCCCGTTTCCACTGCGGATAAGGGCTGTGCATGACCAGTCTTGGTATCATAGCCAATTTTGACGCCTGAATTGTCAGTCAGAAATAATTCGCCGCGTTGCTCTCTTTTAATATGAAAAAGCAAGTCCATATCGTTCAGCTCATGACGTTGACCATCTTTATTAACATAATATAGCGCCGCCATGCGTCAGTACCCGCGGTTAGTTTATTACTTAAATTATAGCAATTTTTTGTACAGTTTTTTTTAAAATAGCCGAATTAATTTGATAATGTAGTTATTTCAAAGAGATAAGTTGCGGACAAACTTATTGTTAATGGGCTGATCTAAAAATTAATTTCTAAGAATTAAGAATTGTTTTTAGACCGGACCCCGCAACAAGGGCGAGATGACATGACATATTGTTGAAGAGATGGCGTTCTCATCCCGCAGAGGGCATCAACCGATGCCCTCTTCGCAGAGCCTCAACTGATCGATTCAATTTTTACAACTGGATCAACTTCAGCTTCGTAATTAACGCCCGACAGGTTAAATCCAAATAAACGATAAAACTCATCACGATAGCCTTCCACATCAGTTAATTGCGCCAGATTTTCACTGGTAATGATTGGCCAAATTTCTGCGATTTTTTCCTGAATACTTTTTTGCATTTCCAGATCATCAAGACGCGCATACCCTTCAGCATCACGCGCTGGTGGCGTACTTGAATAAAGATGCTCTTTGAACAAACGGTAAATTTGCTCGATACAACCTTCGTGTGTTCCCTGTTCTTTCATTAACTTAAATAACAAAGCAATATAAAGTGGCACAACAGGAATCGCTGCACTAGCTTGCGTCACCACCGCTTTATCAACCGAGATCAAAGCCTGCCCTTTTAAAGCCTGGAGTTTTTGATTGAGTTTGTCACTGGTCGCTTTTAAATGTTCCTTTGCCTTGCCAATCGTTCCATCCTTATAGATCGCATGTGTCAATTGAGGCCCAAGATAAGAATACGCAACAGTTGTCACACCCTCAGCCAATAATCCTTCTTTACTCAGATAATCAATCCACATTTCCCAATCTTCACCGCCCATGACAGCAATGGTATTGGCGACTTCCTCTTCATTAGCAGGTTCAATGGTGACATCTTTAATTTCACCGCGAAAAGCATCCACTGTCTTACCCGAAAAAGATTGGCCGATCGGTTTAAGCACGGAAGAATAGACATGACCGGTAACAGGGTGCGTACGGCGCGGTGATGCCAGGCTATAAATAATTAAATCCACCTTGCCTAAATCTGTACGAATCAGGTTAGCGGTTTTTTCTTTGATCTCTTGAGAGAAAGCATCCCCGTTTATACTTTTAGCGTAATAGTTCTGCTCATGAGCGAGCGTCTCAAACGCAGCCGAATTATACCAACCCGGGGAAGCCGTACGTTTTTCATCGGCTTCTTTTTCAAAAAAGACCCCTATGGTTTTCGCACCTGCACCAAATGTCGCGGCAATTCTGCTTGCCAGGCCATAACCAGTTGATGCGCCTATGACCAATACATTTTTTGGCCCGTTAAAATGCCCCTGCGAAAGAACATAATCAACTTGTTCTTCTACTGCTTTGAAACATCCTTTGGGATGCGCAGTCGTGCAAATGAATCCGCGAATTTTAGGTTGTATAATCATTTCGTGCTCCCATCCAAAGCTTTATGAAATATTGTCATCATCAGTGCGGCGCTAGTTTACCAGTAACAATCCACGAAAAGAACCACCCCTGTTGCGTGGGAAAAAAAACAAAATATTGCGAGAAAAAGCCCTTTTGATGTTTTTCACAAAATCGTTTTTATTAGTAACAATCATTAGTTATAATTTTTTAAATAGGAAGACAGCAAACACATCTCAGTTAACGTGCGCACATGCATTAGTAATTTCCCTAATAGTTCTATACTTTTATGAATGCTAATGTTAAATTTATTCATTGTTAACAATTGAAGGAAACCACGTCATGGCAAAAGCAAAACGCAAACCAGCAAAAGCTAAAACAGCTTCGAAAGCTAAAACACGTAAACCAGCTGCAAAAAAAACCAAAGCTAAAAAGACAGTAGCTAAAAAGAGAAAGACAGTTAAAAAAACAACTGCAGCTAAAAAACGTCCAGCTAAAAAAAGACGTACAGCTAAAAGGAAAAAAGCTGCTAAGTAATTAGCGGTCTTCCCAAAAAGGCCTTGCTCATGCAAGGCCTTTTTATTTCTGCAAACATTCAGCCTCGACCCTACTCCCTTCATTGAATTTAATTTTTACGACCCATCTCAAGAATGAGTACCGCAGAAAACCAAAGCCAACACAGCAGAGCGCAGCAAGCCGAGGTTGGGTTAGATTTTCATAGGCATGATCATTAATTCCTTCCCCATAAAATGCAAATGATGCTGCAATAATAAGGGCGTCTGATTATGTAAAAAGCGTGTGGCTAGATTATCGTGTGTGAAAATGAGCTGGCTGGCAAAAAAGATTGAGTTGGGATATTTGGCACTGACTTTGTCGGTTAGGTTGATTAATTCCTCAATAGTATCGGTACCAAATGCGGCATAGGCTTAGGCGGGCACACCATTTTGCCAACAAAATCTGACAAAATAATCTAGCTGTTGATTGACTTCTTTTTGCATATCTTCCAATTCTTGCTGCGCTCCGAAACTTTCGGCATCCACAGTACCTGCACTTAAAAAAACAAAGTTTTTAAACTGGCTTGGGAAAAGGCGCAACACTGAAAGCAGTGTGTGCATCCCTACGCTCATATTATTAATATAGATGACCGCGGTATTGTCTTTAGGATTAATCGCGCAGGGAACCACTGATTTGTCTTCTAGGGGTTGTTGCAAACGTCTGTCGAGCTCATGGAGCTTGCGGGCGACGTATTTGTAATGTTTTTTAATGAAGAGACAGATAATCACCAGGGACGAGGTTAACAGGATCGTAAACCAACCCCCAACCATGAATTTATAAAATAAAGTGATACACAAAATGCTACTAGTGAGCAGGAAGGCAATAAAAGTCAGCATGAAATGACCGCGCCAGGCTGGTGAAGCACGATGCTTGACCCAGTAGACACAGATACCCAGCAAAGACAGTGAAAAGGTGATAAACACATTGATACTGTATAACACGACTAACATCGACACATCGCCGCCGGTCCAGAATAAAATGAGCAAAGCGGCAATCCCAAAAAATATCGCCCCATTCTGAATTACCAAACGACTGGAAAGATGACGAAAACGATTTGGCATCCAACTATCAACGGCCATATTGGCCAAAACACTAGGACCTGCGATAAATCCTGTGTTAGCACCGACAAACAATAATCCTGCCTCTAATGAAAGCGTTATAAATAATAATATTTTTCCCGTCAAAGAA
>CAYUYG010000016.1:12124-12942 GCA_964449125.1 uncultured Coxiellaceae bacterium
GACGAAAACGATTTGGCATCCAACCGTCTATTGCCATGTAGGCCAACACATTGGGTCCTGCGACAAAACCTGCGTTGGCTGCAATCAATAGCAGGCCTGCTTCCAACTCCAAGGTTAAAATCAACACGCCGTGGCCTATCCAACTGTCGCCTAAAATAGATTGAAACACGACTGCATTCAAGGTCTTGCCTATCACCGGCTGCACATGCCAAAGCAAATAGAGCAGCATGATGCCACCGGCAGTGAAGCTTAATGAAATAGCCATGTACAACATGGCACGCCTGCCAGTTTGAATGCGCGGCTCAGCTAAATGCTGAACATTGTTTGAAATGGATTCTAGGCCTGTATACGTACCTGAACCTAGAGAGTAGGCATGCAATACCAACCCAATGACGGCCATCCAGCCAACACTGGTGGCCAGCGTACGAGTTTCTTGCAATGTCATCGGTACAACGGTTAGCAAGCCTTTGGAATGCGCGAAAATTCCATAAATGATCAACGCAAAATGCGTGATGACAAATCCCATAAAAATGGGCAGCAAAATTTTTATCGTCTCTTTCATTCCTCGCAAATTTAAAACCAATAACAAAACAATGAAAACGGCTTCCACATACAATTTGTACTGTGCGAGCCATGACGGCAAAAAACTAAAAACCGCATCTGTACCACTCGAAATGGAAACAGCAATCGTCAGAATATAATCGATAACCAGTGCAGATCCTGAAATCAACCCTAAATAAGGATGCAATAATTTAGTGGAAACCTGATACCCACCACCCCCATTCGGAAATAATTCAATAACCTGATTATAACCAAAT
>CAYUYG010000017.1:0-12643 GCA_964449125.1 uncultured Coxiellaceae bacterium
ATATCGTAAAAAAAAGATTAAGAAAAATAATATTAAAAAATTGGAAAATTTAAATCCAAATATATCAAGAAATGTTTCTATATCAATACTTTATCAAACTAAAAAAGAAAATAATGAACAATTTGAAAAAAACAAAGGTTTGAATAATAAAAAATCATTTTTGACACCCTGTGATTTAAATTGTAGATTGAATAAATATAAAAATTTTACTAGAAATAAAAGACAAAAATTTAAATCGAATTCCAATCAACCCATCCTTCAGGTGGATTAAAATCTTTTTTAAAAAAGATTCGATAAGTATCATAAAAAGGCACTGATGATCGATAAATTACAGTTTCTGGTTCTAGATTAGCCATATATATTCTATCTAATGGAAAAAATGGAATTATTGATAATGCGGCAAGTGTAGTTTTGCTTTTAATAGTGAAGAAAAAGATAAAGTTGATGATGAAAATCAAAAAACAAGCTAGCATGCAAGGCGTGACACTGATCGAAATATTATTAGTGTTAGTCATTGCAAGTTCCATCATTTATGGCATTGCCAACTATATGCAGCAACGTGCATTAACCTTGCGTATCGATCGAATGACATTACAAACACAGCAAATTTTAAATGCGGGGCTTGCTTATTATGTAACGCGCGGTAGCTGGCCAGGCAGTGTGGGATGCTTACGCGGCCAAGGCGGTACAAATTGTGTCGGTACAGTTCGTTATTTACCGACTACTCTGATAAATAATCCGTGGGGATCACCTTATACTGCTGCCGCTTCGACAGGAACAGGTGTATTTTATGTTTATTCGCGTGTGACTCAAGCAGCTGCTAGTACCTCAGGTTATGCTGCTTCAACTGCTAATATTGTTGCGGGTAGATTACCCTTGGCTTATACAACCAGTACTGCCACTGGTACTCCACCTACTTCAACGCCACCAGGAACTGATTGCGGTGTTTCAACGGCTTCTTGTGCAGTAGTAGCAAGCGTTAATATTCCAGGTCAAAATCTGAATAATGCCTCAGCCATGAATTTTGCCGGTATCTATCGTCATGGCGGTTGTATACCTGTACCCCAATGTCCTGTTGATGCTACGGGTACGGCGATGACACCCCAAGTATTCGTTGTGCCCATCTCAGTCAGTGGTGTGAATGATCCTAACGATAATAATACGGTTTATCCTATTAGCAGTTTTACGGCGTATGCCAGAGGACCTGCCAGTATCCCACCTGGATGTTATAACGGTGAGCAAAGAGCTTGTGGTGCCAACCCGTCAAGTACTTCATATTGGAGAGCTTGTTTACAAATTATTACCGAAAAAGGTGATGTGAGTGAAACGCGAACTAGCTCAAGCGACAGGTGGGGGCAAGCTGTTACATTGGGCGCGTTTACTCGCTGTAGGATTACGAATGAGCCCAGCGGTTCAACTACGAGCGTCTATACTCACTAGTTTTTGAAAAATATAGAATTTTTCAGAGCGAGTAGGCTAAATAATTTAAAAGCTCTTCTAACCGAGTGTGGAATGAAGTATTTGCCGGATTGCGTATAAAAAATCTTTTTAATAAGAGGTTTGGTAGCTTTTTCCCTGCTGCTTTCTCTAGATCTTTACGCAGCTGACTCATTGAGCATAACAATCACAGGTGGACTAAGGCCGAAATCCGCGTGTACCTATTTATTGGACTAGGGTGTTACTGGCCGTATACAAATGAATGGCGATTTATCGTGGCGAATGCCTGCCCTAGTAGCAACCTAAATCGTTCTGGTGATTGGGATAGTCAAAATGATGGCGACTATATAGTCGGATGGGGTCTTAATTGGGTCTGCTCTGAAACCGTTGGAGGTGATAATCAAACTCGAGTGCATCACGGGGCTTATTCTTGGTATCAAGATGGCCATGGTAATGATGAAAGCTAGGGAGGTCTGGTCTGGCAACTCTATTGCAAACCTAATCCATCATAATAAATTTTTATTTGCAGCCAACATTTATCGCGCTGAGCGTCTACAAATTATCATATTATCTTTATAGATTCCTCTGCATTTACAAAAATCCTGTCGCCTCACGTTTTTTCTTCATGAAAAAACTTAAGAGATTGACCCTAAAAGATTTACACAATTCTTTTAAATCTCTTATACTCATCAATCACACCTTGATTGCTTAGATTTTTAAAGCTATCTTGGGCATTAGATCACGGAGATAAGGATGGAATGCCGGATGTTTAATTTTCCTCGGTCAATTCTTAGTGCGACCCTTTTTTTTGTTTCAGCCTGCGCGTTCGCTGGCTGGCAAGTTTCCAAGCCTGAGTCTTCTGTACCCAGAGAACCTTTTTTTCAAGCTGGTACTCAGCAGAAAACAACCTTTAAGCCCTCTTCTTACGGCAGTACGGTATTTCCTAATCAGTATGCTAATTTGGGACAGGGTGCGCCAGTCTATGCTGTTAGCATTAGTGGCTCACTAAAGGAAAACCTTGAACGCATCATGAGTCGTTATCATTGGAAGGTGATTTGGAAAGCGCCTTTTGATTATAATTTTGATGGCAGAGTGACAGGTTCCAGTCTGCCAAATGTAGTTGAAAAATTACTACAACCTTTTCCGTTACAAGCTGTAATGTATATGTCTAACCGCACATTGGCTGTCGTACCTCGTCGAGTAAATGCATAGGAAGATAAAAATGTTAAAAAGGTGGCTAGTCTTATTTTTTACTTCATCATTTATGTTAGTTATGTTGGCCGCATGTAATTCGCCTGTCTATAATCAGACGATGGGCAACGTAGCCGATACGAAATTGAAAGCTGAAGGTGCGCGGCATAAATCTGACCAGGATGCGAAAACACCACCACCACTCGTTGTCAAAGACGGTCTCTATGTCGATACCTCACCAAAAACCCTTTATCACGATCCAGACTGGTTACAAAACCGCATTGTTATCCGCGGCGATCAATTACCGTTTTCCTATTATAGTCGTACCATTACCAATGGCGCGGGCGGAAACATTTTAACCAAATACCAATCCGGGCTGGATCCTTCTAGTACAATTACAATGAATTACTCAGGCTCAATCAAGGGTGCGCTGGATCTGCTGGCAGCAAAAACCGGTTATATTTATGCCGTGCATAAAAATAGTGTGTCCTGGCAAGCGTTTGTGACCAAAACATTTGACGTTGCGTTTATGCCTGGCGCATCAGATTATTTAATGGGTAAATCAAGTTCAGGTGGTGCAAGTTCCGCTAATACTAGCAGTCAAGGCGGTAGTGGAACGGTATCAAATTATGTCAGTTCTGATTATTCCGAGTCTGAATACAGTAACTTGAAAGGTACTTTGTCTATTTGGAAGGATTTGGAAAATACTATCAAGGAATTGTTATCGGCTGATGGCAAGGTGATTGTGTCCGAATCCACAACTTCAGTTACCGTACGCGATAAACCCACCAATGTGGAATTGATTGCCCAGTTTATAGCTAATATGAATCATAACCTTTCCAAACAGGTGTTGGTGAAGATTCAGGTGCTGGAAGTTAATCTGGAAAACAGTTATGACTTCGGTATTAACTGGCAAATCGTTGCAAAATCTTTCCATAACTCCAATTTTGTCATCAATGCAAACTATGGTACGCCAATTAGCATCACTGCTTTAACACAGCAGCAAACATTGGCGGGGGCTGCCAACGCATTGGGCGTGCCACAATTTGGTAGCCAGGGCGAACCGGGTAAGGTTCCCAGCTACACCATTTTATTTAATGCACTAAATCAACAAGGCAAAACATCGGTCGTGTCTGAGCCGCGTGTTGTCTGTTTGAATAACCAGGTATCGGTTGTGCGTATTGTGCGTCAAGAAGGCTACGTAGCCAGTATTCAAAACACTTCGTTAGCCGGTTCGGGTACAACAACCAGTTCAGGTGGAAGTAACACTAACATTGGTACGGTTACATCCCAGGTTACACCCGGCAACGTGATCACTGGATTAACACTTTATATCTTACCGAAGATTTTCAAGGACAATATATTTTTGCAAGTGAATGCCGATTTGTCCACCAACGATGGTTTTTCAACATTCGGTAATACTTCTACGGGCCAGGCAAGTTCTCAAATTCAATTGCCCAATATTACGGAGAAACATTTTAATCAGCGCAGCAAAATTCGTTCAGGTGATACATTGATTTTGTCCGGTTTCAGACAAGTTGCAAACCGTGCCAATGCAAACCAATTCCTTAACTCGCAAGCTTTAGGTGGAAAAGGTTCGCAACAAATCAATAGAGAAACCATTGTGTTGATTACGCCTATTATCTTGAGTGGAAGTGCCTGATGCCCTATATCACTCGTGAAGATGGCGAACGTTTTGTTATACCGTCTTATCGCGATGTGTTAAGCGCGAAGAGTAAAAACTCTTTAAAGCGCGATATTCTGTTATTAAGTCAAAGCTACGGCGAATATATTACGCTGCAGAAAAAGACAATAACGCAATATGAAGTCGCTTTTTCACCTGATACAGGCTATTTACTGGGTGAATCTGTCTGGCAGTATTTTAAGCGTCCTCTGGATTTGATTTATTGTGAAGCGATTCCCAATACCACGGAAGCCATCTTAGTAATTGTTAAGGCGGGTAGTGTTTATTTAGATGGCAGCTTTCCATTAGATAGTATTCCTGAAGAGCTCATTATCTTTCTTACCCAGCAAAATAATTTTGAAATTTATATATACGGCGATGTTCCAATCAGTCAGGAAGCAGTCGCTGGAAAATTTAGTTTTGAGCCAAGTTCAGTTAAATCATTTAACGTATTAGAAAAACCGATTTTTCCAAATCTGCCTTTATTAAAAATGTATCAATTGCAGCCTGTTGAAATTGTTTTAAAGGCACAGGGCATTGGCGGTTTTACAGCGCGACAATTGATGATAGGCCTGGGCTTAACTGTTCTGGGTTATGTTGCCTGGAGTTACTATACTCCGCGCCCAGGCGAAGTGGTACAAGTTCAGCCTGAGCAAAACCCTTTCCAAGTTTATATTGACCTGCTTAAAACACCTGATCCCAGTAGCGAAATAAATGATTTTACTAATTCGTTACAAGTATTTTTGACGATACCAGGATGGGTTGCCAAACACATTGAATATGCTCGACCAAATGTTACCGCGACCATGGTATCAGATGGCGGAGAAATAAGAGATCTGATGAGTTGGGCAGAAAAAAATGATATGGCGATGGTGCTCAAACCAGACGGCGTTTATGTAACGAAGATGCTGCGCCTGACTAATCGTCATTTTCCAGCTAAAATTTATCCGGTAAAAGATGTTATTGCCAATTTTCTTGATAGACTAAGCAAAGTCTACCCAGGCAATCATGTCAAACTAAACGACTTTGAAAATAAAGGTGTATACACAGACGTACAAGTAACTGTTATGGTTGATGAAATAACCCCGATCTTATTAACATTGATTGGCCAGCAGCTTAAGGATTTGCCTTTTTCACTACAAAGTATAGTATTTGATATAGACAAGGGAAGTTTAACGGGCACAATTGTTATCGACGCATTAGGTAATTGACTATGAGATCAGATAAATTGCAAGGACTTTCCAACCTGACAACACGTCAGAAATTAACAGGCGGCTTTTTGGTTATTGTTGTCCTGATTATTCTCTGGCAGGTAATTGGGTTATTCAGCGGCGGCAGTACCTCTGTGCCTGCAACACCTGCCTCTAACATGGCAGCGGGCGGTGCACCGGGTGCGCATATGCCACCACCTCAGGCAACACCTCAGCCAGCACAGCTACCTAAGCAGGAAGGGGCTTCGCAGCGGGAAATGGAACTCATGAAGCTGCAGCAAGAAACGCAGGCTAAATACATAGAAGCGGTTAATGAATTGCAAATGCTGAGAGTCACACGCGAAATAGCTGAAGCCAACCAGGCTATTTCTACTGCTAAGCTAAATTCTGTTACTGCACAAAAGAAAATTGTGGATTTACTGGTGACTCCTGAACCACAAATTGCACCGGTTGATTACGCACGCGGTTTGGTGAGCCCTATTTCATCAGGCGCCACCGTTGCTCCAAGCAAACCCACCACGACTGTTACAATGACAAGCATGGCACCCGAAGTAAATTATACGGCTATCTCTGTTTCGCAATTGCAAAATAAATGGAATGCGGTGTTGGGTTATCAAGGAACGCTTTACAATGTTATGGTGGGTGATGTGTTGCCGCCAGACGGTGCAAAAGTCGTTTCAATTGATAAGACCGGGGTAATTTTAGAAAGAGACGGCGCGAAAAAGAAAGTTTCTTTAGTTCCTATTATCTAATCCAAAGAGATAGTTCTGCCATGAAGGTAGAACTATCTTCCTCAAAACAAATCACGTATTTTTGCGATCAATAACTAGTTAATAAATAGTTCGCCAGAATAAACTCTTGCAGCTGGTCCAGTCATATAAATGGGATGATTTTCACCTTGCCATTCAATCAGCAGGCAGCCATGTTTAAATGCAATTTGTACACGCCCTGTCAGCCATCCATTAGCAATGCCAGCGACGGCTGCAGCGCAAGCATTGCTGCCACAAGCACTGGTTTCACCTGATCCACGCTCATACGTGCGCAAACGGACATGTTCACGATCAATAATTTCCATGAACCCCACGTTTGCACCCTGCGTAAAACACGGATGAGTGGAAATGGCTGATCCGAGTTGTTCAGCGGCTAATTGATCAATAGAATCCATTTTAACAATGGCATGAGGATTACCAACTGACAAGACACTCATTGCCAATTGCTCAACACCAGCTGAATGGATAGTTAAGGAGGTTAATTTTTCCTGAATATGAGGCGCCCCCATGACAATCTGAATATTGTCATAATCATGAATCGTCAGTGGAAAAACTCCAGCTTTAGTTTCTAGTTTAAAAGAAGCATGCTGATGCCATTTTTCCTCGTGCAATAAACGCGCGACACAGCGTAAACCATTTCCGCATTGTTCAGCTTCACTGCCATCCGCATTATAAATACGGCAAAAAAAGTCGCCCTGACGTGCCGCTTCAATCGTAATAAGTTGATCGAAACCAATACCGCGATGCCGGTCGGCTAATTCCTTGATGGCTAATTTGCTAATATCCACGGCCTGGTTCAAGGTATTAATAATGACAAAATCATTGCCGAGGCCATGCATTTTGGTAAAAACGATAGGCTTAATTTCCTGATGCATGATTTGGATTCTCGTCGGGTAAATAGAGATTGCCAGGTTGTCCGCACGCTGAAAGTAGTAGGCTGGTTAACAGCAGCCAAACGAGTGGGAGGAAAATTTTACGCATGGCGAGCTTATCTCCGAATTTTTTTTAAATGATTAATGAAGCCTGCCATTGTATGATCGGGCGTGTCCTGCTCTTTTATGCAAGCCAGAATGAGAGGCAGTAACTCCTTGCCTAATTCCACGCCCCATTGATCATATGAATTAATTCCCCAAATTGTACCTTGCACAAAAATTTTATGTTCGTACATGGCAATCAGCATACCGAGATTGAAGGGAGTTATACGTTCAAGAAGTAAAATGTTACTGGGTTTATTACCTGCGATGACTTGATGCGGAGCGAGTGCAGCAGCCTCTTCCTCAGTATGTCCTAGACGTAATAAATCTTGGTAGGCTTCAACACGTGTTTTACCGCGCATTAAGGCGTGGGCCTGGCTCAAACCGCTTGCCAGCAGCATATCATGGCGAATTTCATCAATATGAACTGACGGGTTGCCAATAATAATGAAGTCTGCAGGAATAAGCTGATGCCCTTGATGTAAAAGCTGATGATAAGAGTGCTGACCATTGCAACCTTCATCACCAAAAATCACGGGGCTGGTTGCATAGTGCAGTTGTTCACCTGAAGCGGCAATACTTTTCCCATTACTTTCCATTTCTGCTTGTTGCAAATACGGCACAAGATAACGCAGGCGATAAGCGTAAGGAATAATGGCGTGCGCATGAGCACCAAAAAAATTGGCATACCAGATACCAAGCAAGGCGAGCAGTACGGGAATATTTTTTTCAAATTCCATCGTTTGAAAATGGATATCAGCTTGGAATGCGCCTTCTAAAAATTCAGTAAATTGTTGTTTACCGAGCATTAACATGAGCGGCAAACCAATGGGCGACCAAATTGAATAACGACCGCCTACCCAATCCCAGAGCGGAAAAATGTTTTCAGAAGGAATGCCCAGGGCAACTGCTTTTTCAGTTGCTGCCGTGACGGCTATAAAATGATGGGCTAGCACCTTTCCACCTAATTTTGCCTGCATCCAAGCAATGATACTCTGGGCATTAGTCAGTGTTTCCAGCGTCGAAAATGATTTGGACGAAATAATAAAAAGAGTCGTTTCGGGATCAACTTGTTGCAGTACATCTTGCAAATGAGCTGTATCGATTGACGAAATAAAATGGAATTTCAGATCGCAGACCGCAAAATCTTTGAGGGCATGCACGCCCAGTTTGGGTCCGAGATAAGAACCGCCTATGCCAATATTGACGATATGCGCAATCGGTTTGCCTGTCACACCGCGCCAGCTTTGATCATGAATACGGGCAATAAAATCCCATAATTTCAGCTGAGTCGCTTGAATGAGCGGAAAAATGTCCGAGCCATTCACCAGTAGCGGTTTATCCGATTGGGAGCGTAAAGCAGTATGCAAGGCCGGTCTTTTTTCGGTGTTATTGATCGGGGAACCATTAAATTGTGCGGTAATTTTTTCGCCTAAATTGACTGCTCTGGCGAGATCACACAGCAATTGAATGGTTTGCTGATCAATGCGGTTGCGCGAAAAGTCGAATAGCAATTCGTCTTGCATTAGCAGGAATTGGGTTGAACGATCAGGATTTCGTTCAAACCACTCGCGCATATGGCCAGTCGCAATCTTCTCATGGTGCGCGTAAAGCGCTTTCCATTCTGTTAAATTTGTTAAATAATTCATGGAGTGATCAATGTGTACACGTTGTAATTAACCATGTATATTATATGATGCATGTGGGTTATTTTGAACCATTATATCGTGATTTTGACCTCATTGTATTAACTTGGCTAGAAGGCAACGATTATCATGGAAGAGCTATTGCAACACCTCGAACAGCGCATCAAACAGCTTATCGATCAGCATGACCGGTTAAAACATAATAATCAACAATTAAGTCAAGGTAAGTCTACGCTCACCAGGGAAAAAGAAGCCCTCCTGGCTAAACAGCAAAAAGCGGCAACTCAAATCGAAACCCTCGTATCCTTGTTAAAAACGATTGAGAACCAACATGACCGATAAAATTATTAATACGACCATCGAGATTTTAGGTAAGTTTTATTCCATAAGATGTCCCGAATCTGAGTTAAATTCCTTGCAGCAAGCTGCTCAATATCTTAATAAAAAGATGACGGAAGTGCAGGATTCTGGGAAAGCCATTAACCTGGAGCGCATTGCGATTATCGCCGCGCTTAATATTACCAATGAGTTTCTGCAGTCCGACCAGCAGAAAAGCAGTCTAATGGGCAAAATTAATCAACGCATCAGTAGTTTGCAAGATAAGTTGGATACTGCCATTAACAAGACAGGTCAGGCTGAGCTCATTTACACGTCTGAATAAGTTTTGCGACGGACAGGCGTGGACGTTCTAGCGTCACCACGCTTGTCCGCAGGCATTCATGCAAGCTAACGGATAGTGATGGCTAGACTTGATGAACACTGAAAAAAATCACTTGCGACAACAATTTCGTGCAATAAGACACGAGGTGTCCGTTTCGGACCGATCTGAAGCGGCTGCGAATGCGGCTTTTATTTTGGCCCAACAACCTAATTTTAACAGAGCTAACCACGTTGCCTGTTACTTAGCACTGACCAATGAATTTGATGTGACACCGATCATCAGCTCGCTTTGGCAGACACAAAAAAAGTGTTATTTGCCGCTTATTCAGCCGGATAATTCATTGCGTTTTGTGCTTTATCTCGAAGGCGATGCACTGAAGCCCAATCGTTTTGGCATTTTAGAACCCTCAAATATTGACCGTGAAATTCCCATAACGCAGCTGGATTTGGTGATGGTGCCATTGCTGGCATTTGATCGCCGCGGCCAGCGTTTAGGCACTGGCGGCGGTTATTATGATCGTACGTTTGCCAAGGTGAAGGAACCGGAGCTTATTGGTACCGGTTACGCGGCACAGGAAATAGCCGCCCTACCAGCGGATCCTTGGGACATCCGTTTGTCAGCCGTATTGACGGAAAAAGAGTATATTTCTATCGTCCTATAATGGTTTTTACACTTAATTTTGCTGACTCATCAAAATTAAACCAATCAATTCGCGTATCGCAATAAAGAACATGGTGTAATCAATCATCTGACTGCTATTTAGCATCGCAAGCATTCTGTCCCAACGTTGCAACCCGCGTTGATTGGCATCTAGCCATTTTTGAATGAGTTTATGCGCATCACTTTCTTTTTTATCATTATTGATGATCGCAACCGTCAGCGCACGTTGTGTAATATCCAGCTCATCGCGCAGAGTCAACCGTGCGAGTGCATTCCAATGACCTTGACGTGCATCGCTTGCGATTTGATCACGAAACCAGAGCATATTCATACGTTCACCGCCAGCAAAATAAATTTTAGCGGTCTTGAATAAATCAAAATTATTTTTGGTGGCAACATCGATAATATTTAATGTGGTATAGATAGCGCGATAAGTAGCAATACGCTGAGCGATTTGTTTGGGTAATCCCGTGGTCTGAAAATGTTTGACCAATTCATTGAAGTATTCCTTGGTTGCGCCACCCATTAAATCAGGAATGACTAACTGTAACTTTTTGATGCGTTCAGAAAAAAGCTCGATAAGGCTTGCCAAATCATTTTTAAGGTAGTGACTTTGCAAGAACCAGCGCGTTGATAGATTAATAAGGTTGCGAATGTTGTAAAGCATTTCGTATTGTTCTGCCATTGGAATTTTGAAATCCAATGATTCAATAAGCGATTGAATTTCATGTGTGCCAAAAATATGCGAGGCCACTGCATGTGCGCGTACAATTTCAGGAACCGTGGCACCCGTTTCAATTTGCAAACGATATACAAACGTAATGCCCATTTGATTGACAACATGATTACTCAATTGCGTCGCAATAATATCACGACTTAGACGATGATCCGGCATGCTGGCTTTAAATTTTTTCCGCACCGAAACCGGAAACGCCGTTTCAATCACGCTTTTTAAATACGGATCCTCAGGTAAATCGGATTTAATAATTTCACGTTTAATATGAATTTTAGTATAAGCCAACAAGACCGCCAATTCTGGTCGGGTTAAACCGAGGCCGTTCGATTTTCGTTCCGATAATAATTTTTCATCGGCTAAAAATTCAACGCTACGATTGATGATGCCTTGCGTTTCCATTTCTTTGATGTAATCCGTATGCAAACCAATATTTTTATTGGCATGAAATACAGAAAAGCTCATCACTAAAGCCTGCTGGTAATTGTCATTCAATACTAATTCAGCCACTTCATCCGTTAAAGTCGCTAGAATCTGATTGCGTTTATTTTCTGTCAACTTGCCTTTTTGAACTTCGGCATCTAATAAAATTTTGAGATTAACTTCGTGATCGGAACAATCCACGCCGCCAGAGTTGTCGATAAAATCAGTATTGATAAGACCGCCTTTCAATGAATACTCAATGCGACCTAATTGCGTGAACCCCAGATTGCCGCCCTCACCCACGACTCGACAGCGTAATTCATCGCCATTGACACGGCAATAATCATTGGTGCGATCGCCCACGTCAGCTTGAGTTTGAAAGCTAGCTTTAACATAAGTACCAATCCCACCATTATATAAAAGATCAGCGGGTGCTTTTAAAATGGCACGTACGAGATCATTGGGGGCTAAGCTGTTGGTCTCGACACCTAAGGCACGTTTCATTTGCGGTGTGAGTGTGATGGATTTTAAGCTACGTTTAAATACGCCACCACCTTTGGAGATAAGCTTGGGATTATAATCTTCCCAGGACGAGGTCGGTAAATTAAATAAACGGACACGTTCGTAATAGGAAATTTCCGGATCGGGATCAGGATCGATAAAAATATGACGATGATCAAATGCAGCAATCAATTTGATGTGCGTGGAATACATCATGCCATTACCAAACACATCACCACTCATATCACCAATACCGATAACGGTAATATCAGTCGTCATAACATCAATATTAAACTCGCGAAAATGGCGTTTGATAGATTCCCAGGCACCGCGCGCAGTGATGCCCATTTTTTTATGGTCGTAACCCGTTGAGCCACCCGAAGCAAACGCATCATTCAACCAAAAATCATATTCCTTGGAAATACTATTGGCGATATCCGAAAAACTGGCCGTCCCTTTGTCTGCAGCAACCACGAGATACGGGTCAGGTTCGTCATAACAGACGACATTTTTAGGCGGTATCATCTTATGATTTTTAATATTGTCAGTTAAGTCGAGAAGACCGCAGATAAATGTTTTATAACAAGTAATGACTTCGTCTTTTAATGCTTCACGCGTTAATAAGGGTAGATGCGGTGATTTCAGTACAAAACCGCCTTTTGCGCCTGATGGCACGATAATGGCGTTTTTAACGACCTGGGCTTTCATTAAACCTAATACTTCGGTACGAAAATCTTCGCTGCGATCAGACC
>CAYUYG010000018.1:0-12473 GCA_964449125.1 uncultured Coxiellaceae bacterium
TCATAGTGCACTAAAAATGGAAAACTATTTTTTTCTTCCCAGTATTTTTTAAAATCAATGCACTCATACAAGCCATTTTCTGGAATTTGCCAGCCTACTTCGCCACCCATGTATTCACTCATGTCATAGACGTAGAATCGTCCCATATTTTGAATCGTGGGATAATCTTGCAAGGTGGCTGAAATAAGTGCAATTTTACTGTGCTCAATATCTAATTTGTGAATATCATATAAGGCTACTTCCTTATTCCAATAATGAGCACGCCCGACATAATTCATTTTTATTTTCTCTAATACACGACGTGAACGATCATTATTAGGATTTATAACAGCAACAAATTTACTAACAGGTAAGTTCTGAAATCCCCAAGCAATCAGTGCTTTTGCCAGCTCAGTGGCATAACCCTTTCCCCAAGCAGCTTTTGTCAATGCATACCCAACCTCAATATCAGGCTGAGTGTCATCATAGGCAAGATAAATCAAACCCGCTCGACCAACAAATACACCGCTTTCTTTTTCGAATACACAACCTAGACTAAATCCATGCTTGGCTTGATGTGCAATAGCCTTCTCTAATCCACTGGTTACTTCAGCGGGTGTACGTACTCCTTGACCAATGTATTGCATTACCTCAACATCGGCTTGCAGTGCACGCAGATTATCAAAATCGATACGCTCAGGCGTTTTGATAATTAATCTTTTGGTTTCTAAAAAAATACTCATATTTTATCCTTATTTTAATACTAGCGACTGGTCTAGTGCATACATCGCTGAAACAAAAATGGTTTTTGTAAGGGCTTCTATTCTTTGATAATTTTGATATTTTGTTGGTCAATTTTCGGCGATGCAATCACGGGGTTCATCAAAACCAAGCTATAAATGCATTTTAGGTGCAGCTGGTAAAGAAGCGCACTGGGTAGCAGGCGCTCTCCTGTTATTTAATAAACTCAAATGAACATGATCGGATTTTTTATTTCTTGCTAAAAAATTAGCGTATCGATGATAAGGCAATAAGATTTCAATTATTTTACTATGGTTAATCTTCTTCGCCAAATCAAGAGGTGTTTGGCCCAGATATTTTGCATTGATATCAGCCCCATTTTCTAATAGAACTTGCACGGCTTCTGCTTTGCGATATCTTACAGCATAATGTAATGGAGTCATACCACTGCCGGTAGTGTGATTAACATTCGCCCCTTTATCCAATAGAGCTTGAATAATTTCTGGTGCTCCGACTTCTGCCGCCATTGTTAACGGTGTAAATTTTTCTGTAGCTGGTAATCGACCTTTATGTACATCCGCACCATGTGCTAATAATAAATTTACTAATTTGCTATTATTAATTTGGACAGCCATAAACAAGGGTGTTGGCCCCCTATCAACACAAGCATCAACATCCGCACCGTACTTTAATAATACCGATGCGGCTTCAAAATGATGGGTAAAAGTGGCAGAAAAAAGCGGTGTTCTATCACGCTTTTCTAGTTTTGGGTTTACTTCAGCACCATGATCTAAAAGAAATTTTACCATTCGTTGATGACCGTTTTGCGCTGCCGTATCAAGACATTTCTCAAGATGCTCACGACTTAATTCATCAGGCTTATAGAGCATGAGGTGATCATAAAATATTTTCATTACCGCTATGCTGCCATTTGAAGCAGCAGTATAGAGATAATCCGCCACATTTACTTTACTGTAGGTTAATAGTGGTTTGATTGAATCGACGTGATCGCATCTTGTTGCAATTTCAAACGGCTTTCCCAACCAAGCGGCGGATTGAGTATCACATCCACGCGTTAATAATTTTTCAATCGTGGCTGAAGATTGGTTACAAAAAACCGCCCAATGCAATAAAGTGGGGACTTCATTTTTTGAGTTAAAATATGTCTTATTCGGATGGGGAACGCTTTTACTAGCTTTTGATATTTTTTTTACCATTTGATAGATGAAGTCAAGTATCGCTTGATGGCCAAAAAACATTGCCCAGTAAAGCAAATTTCTACCTTGAATATCATTTAAATCTAAATCAGCAATAGTTAATATTTGTGTTAATCTTTTAATATCACCTTCTTTAACAAGCGAAAAAAGTATACGTTTTTCAGGCTGTATGGTTTTATAACTTTGCTGGTAAACTGTTTTAAATTCTTCGCCCGCGCGTAAAAAACGACGAAAATGAAATCTAGTTTTTGCGTCCCAAAGTTCATTATTTGCTAAACCAAAAAATCTTCTACTCACTAGTTTCATTGCCATAAGTGATTCTGGATTTAAACGTGGCAGTATCTCTGTTGTAAAGATCTCTGGCATTAAATCAGTTAATAATAATTTTTGGTGTTGCATAAAAAATCCTTTCGAGTTATTTAAACATCACTCCTCGGTAGAAAAACCACCAGCTAATTCAGAGATCATGATGTGTTTTTAAATTAAAACACAATGTGCCATTAGTACAAGCTCACTACGCAATAAAGTCCAATTATTTAGTATATCGTTGCTGTAACCACCATAGTTATGTCATTTATAATCATGACTTTTGCTGATGACATATTTGATAAATGTCCGCGTTTCATCTAATTTATTTATTTCCTGATCCGGACACCAAACGATGGCTTGCTCAATCAAGTTTTTCCTATGACTGTCCAATTTTTGCAAAGCCCATTGTGCTGCTACCAGCTTTGAAGTGATGAGACCTGTTTCTAAGGAGTAGAGGGTTCGACACATGGTTAAAATCGCAAATACCTGATAATCACTTCTGTTTAATTTTGGAATATCCTGCAAGATATTCTTCCAATATTCATTCAGATTTCTCTTTACTGCTTGCTTCAAATTTTGCGGTGAGAGTTCTTTGATTAAATTTTTTATTTCCGGCCCCACTATTGTAACGCCATTTTCTCTTAGAACATGCAGCTCAATTACATAATTGCTCCCGTATTGCGCCAAGTGAAAATGGCCCTCATTAAAGTAAGGACGCATGCTATTCGAATCAACATTCAAAATGTCTTTGTGGGGAATATAGGAAGCTTCAATCTTTTTTGCATAGTGTAATTTGCTCGAATAAAACTGCTTATGCATTTCCTCAATCTTAGTAAGCACATTTTTTGAAAGCCCATTGGTTGTAATGATATAACAATCAATATCGCTGGTTTCACAATCAAAGTTATTACTGGCAAGCGAGCCGCCAATGTACACTCCAATCAATTCATTTTTTAGAATCGACTGTATTTGCATGACGAGTGCCTGCAAAAGTTCGTTAATTTCTGCATACATTATTGGATTGTTCATATTTACAGATCAGCTCTTATAAGATTAAAGAAAACTTAATTTATCCATTTTTATAACGCTTCTAACCCTCATTATGCCGAGCATAGCGGCGAATTTTGGATTCAAAGCGCTGATACAGCAATAATACGCTGAAAGCAGCTCCCATCACCATGCCATACCAAAGTCCATTGCCACCTAGGTGAAAATAAATTGCCAGTAAATATCCGATCGGTAACGCAATGCACCAAAAACTTATGATAGAAGTTAACAACGTAAAATGTGTATCCTTTAAAGCACGTAATGCACCGAATAATGCGATTCGAGTTGATTCTAAAATTTGAAAAAAAGCAGCAATGAAAAGAAATCCAGTTGCCAAGTGAACGGTTTCAAAAAATTTTGGATTATGCACATCAAAATCCACTGAGATAAGAAGCTTAGGAATAGCCCAATACAAAATAGCAATAATGCTCATAAAACACGCGGAAAGCGCAATGCCAGCAAAAGCTGTTCTTTTCGCGACGTTGACTTGGCCTGCACCTAGCTGATGCCCCATGCGAATCGTTATCGCTTGAGCAATACAAAATACGACGCCCATCAATGGACCTAAATATTGCATGGCAATCTGATTGGCTGCAAGAGACGGTACACCTATTACACCCATCACTAATGTAATTGCAAAGAAAAATCCAACCTCAATGCAATACATAGCACCCATTGGAACGCCAAGATGCAGGATCTCTACTAAATACGAGGGTTTTTTTAAAGTAAATGCTGAATCGATATAGGGTCGATAAGTTTTACTAGAAAACAACAAAATACATAAGATGGTCGTAATTATCCAATCCCCGAATGTCATTCCCCAACCAGCGCCTGCGATACCCAGAGCAGGTAATCCAAATTTTCCAAAGATTAATACGAAACTAAGAAAAATATAGACTGGAATAGATAAGAGAGTGACGATCATAATGACACGTGCATGTCCAAGCCCTAGAAGTAATTCGCATAACACGATCAAGATAAATTTTGGGAATAAACCCCAGGCTAAAGCATGTAGATACAAGTTAGCCAACGCAACTAATTCAGGACCTTGGCCAAAAAGAGAAAAAACAGCTGATGCTTTCCAAAACAATAAAAATGTGGGGAGAGTCAGAAAAACGGCAAGCAATAATCCATCCCGTAATACTAATGCTATGCCCGCCTGATCATTGGCACCGTGTTTATGTGAAATTAAAATATTTACTGCGCTAAATGTTCCAAATAAAATGACAATCAAGGTAAAAAAAAGGCCAGTCACTAACGCACCAGCAGCTAATACACTTTCACCTAAGCGTGCGAGAAAAATATTTTCAAAAAAACCCAAGGAAGATTGCACAATGCCTGTTAGTGCTAGTGGTATAGCTAATTTTGAAAGTGGATATAAATCATTTTTGAGTATTGAGGGATGCCTGGTCATTTCGTCCATATAAACCTCTTAGCAGTAATGGCAATTATACCTTTTCTAACCAAAAAATTCGCTGTAGCTTGACCAAGTCCGGCTCCAGCTATGAGGACTATTTTATTTTTAATGCTGGCAGTAGATGAAACTTTTGAATGATTAAAACTAATAGCGGTCAACATATCAAGCTCCAGTTAATAGAAAAAACCTTTTAGAAAAGGCCATTAACGTGTTCGTCAAAAAACGAGGGCTTCATATGCGCATCGGGGGTTACCTCAATTATATCAGCTTAAATAATGCATGTTTGCTCACTCAGTCGTGAACTTTTGCTGACAGGTAAGTTCAGAAACTTTGAAAAATCAATTGAATACTTTTCAATTTAAATTTTTAACCATTTCTTAGGTAGATATGTCTTTTATTGTTTAAGCATCATGATCGCATCAATTTCAACTCTATGGTCTTTCGGTAAATTTGCAACACCGACTGTTGATCGTGTTGGATAGGGTTTTTTGAAATATTTCGGTACAATATCATTGAGCAATGGATAATCATTTGGTAAATCAGCCATATAAACGGTCAACTTAATTACATCGCCAAGATTGCCGCCCATTCGATTTGCAAGAGTACTAATTTTTTGAAATGCTTCTTCAATGGCAGCCCCTGTGGGGTCTGGCATTTTTGTAGAGCCTGTACCTTGACCAGAAATAAATACTAAACGACCTATTTTTAGAGCTGATGAATCCGTAGCTTCAGGTACCGACGTCGTTTTATTGCTGGATGCCAATGCTATCGTTGACGTGATTAATAATATAAAAATACTTTTACGTAAATATCCAATGAGGGTGTGTAATATCAGCTGCATTTTTATCTCTAAAATAATAGATGTAACACGATAAAAGAAGCACTGATTATGGCATTAATCGGCTTTAGATTAAAGAAATAAACAACCATGCAAGATAACACGCTCTTTACACATCCTCTGAACTTGTCCAGCAGAGTTGCAGCGTATAGCACCTCTACATTCTTGATATGAATGCTTCAACCCAAGTTTTTAAGCTGCCAGCCTTGGAGAGCCACAATTTCAATTAATGGAATATCGTAAAATTTGGAAGTTTTATTATTATCGAATGTAACAAAAGCAGGCTGGCAATACTGCCCGTGATCTTTAATGCCAGTTAATACATTTTTATGCTGCGTAATAAATTCTTTCAGTTTTTTCCCGACAACAACGCCTATACTTTCAAGACCACTGGGGTACATATGAGCGGCTCGTGGTGCAGGCAACTCTATAACCGATACCTTAAAGCCATCCTCGAGAATTAATTCTTGTTTAAGGACAAGTATTGAGACAGCACGGTCATTGAATTGTGTCTCCACAAATTCACTACAAAAAAGCTTTAACTGGTCACGCAGCTCTTCATACTCGGGCATGGTAGTAACACGATAAAGGAGATGACTTATCGGCATTCCATCAATATCAATTCCAATGTTTTTCTGCCGATGAAGTAAATCAGAAAAGAAAGTTTGATAATTTCCAAGAATTTTTTCAAGATTCGTCATCACTTGACTCGTTGCAAATTAATCAATAATTATATGTTGCTCTTTAGTCCAGGCGGGTCTACAAGAAATAGAAAGATTCATATTTCCTTCCCAGTAAAATTTTTCGCCTGCTTCAATCAGTACAACATCGCCTGCATTAATGAGGTGTTCTTTGCCATTGACTACTACCTTGCCATTTCCTTCACTGATATACACAATCTCTTTGCATTTTTGATTAATGGCCTGTTTTGCATTTGGATATCGACCAGTAATTTTGACCGTCACAAAATCAATCGTTTCATCATCGATACAAGGTTCGGTTACAATACATACATCGCTATTCTTTCTTTCGATGGCTTGGTGTTTAAAAGAAATTTGCATATTGATTTCCTACCTGAAACTCCAGATGACGCATATAACTCTTCTATATGCAGATTTTAAGTTTTTCGATTCCTACTTAACTACCCGTATCTATTGATGCCGACGTGCAAAAGCGAACTGCAGACCAACTGATTACGAATGCGATTTCAGCATCGGCGAAAGTATCGCACAGTAAGCGATGAAATATCAATTATTTTTATATTTCAGTTAGTTAAAAAAATCTTCAGCTATTATTGTTCATTCCAGCAGGCTTTTACACTCTTAATACACTTCAGATGCAAAAAAAATCATCGCGTTTATATTATTCTTAATAATAGAATTCACAACGGACATACATCTAAAGCATAAATTTTATTCATTTCTTTGTTAAGCCCTTTAGTTGTCGAAAATGATCTTCCGTTAATGCTGCTATTTTTTTAAATAAACATCTTTTTGTGAAACAATTTTTTTTAGTTCGTTTGATTTTTTTTGAATGGTACCAGCAATATATCTTTATCAATCTCGATTAATACACGACTGGCAACACGGTCTAGCTACATTTTTTTATTATCAATACCGGACACGGTTTTTTTTACTATGCATTCAGCGGTTGTTCCAACAAACCAATCACGAAAGGTGTATAAGTATTATTCTAGCCTAAACCAGTCCTTCAATTTTCTCATACGATAGCAAATCAATTAAGTTATTATCTTATTGATTAAAAATAAATACTCACCCACCTGTTATTGCGCATTAGAATCCTAGAATCTTTGTTTTATGTCATAATAGTTTTTGAGCATTGTTGATCTGTTACAAAATTAATATTTGATTAATGAGGATGTTATGAAAGCACTTGTTTACCAAGGACCAGGAAAAAAAGCTTTAGTAGAACGCCCCATGCCCGCTTTGATAGCGACGACAGATGCGATTGTTAAAATGCTTAAAACCACTATTTGTGGCACCGATCTTCATATCCTTAAAGGAGATGTACCCACCTGCGAACCCGGACGAATTCTTGGCCATGAAGGTGTAGGGGTAATTGATCAAGTCGGGCAGGGAATAACGTCAATTAAGGTTGGTGATACTGTTCTTATTTCCTGTATTCCCTCCAATTGAAAATGCGAATATTGTAAGAAAGGGATGTATTCTCATTGTATTGATGGTGGTTGGTTATTGGGCCATCGAATTGATGGCACGCAAGCTGAATATGTGCGTGTACCACATGCCGATACTAGTCTTTATAAATTGCCCCAAGGGATAGATTACGATGCTGTGGTAATGCTTAGTGATATTTTACCTACAGGTTTTGAATGCGGGGTGTTAAATGGCAAGATTCAGCCTGGTAGTACAGTTGCTATTATTGGAGCGGGGCCCATAGGTTTAGCTGCCTTACTTACTGCACAATTTTATTCTCCCTCTGAAATTATACTTATTGATACAGACGAGCATCGACTGGCGATGGCTAAAAAGTTAGGAGCAACGCTCATCATCAATAATAAAAATGCCAATGCCGCAGAAACAATAATGAAACTCACAAATGGCCGTGGTGTTGATACAGCTATTGAGGCAGTAGGCATTCCTGACACTTTTATATTATGTGAAGACATTGTAACTGCAGGTGGAACTATTGCCAACATTGGGGTTCACGGCACGAAAGTAGATTTACATTTAGAACGTTTATGGTCACACAATATTACCATTACCACACGGCTTGTTGATACAGTAACTACGCCTTTACTTTTAAAAACACTCCTCGCAAAAAAAATTGATCCGCGCCTGCTAATTAGTCATCATTTTAAATTTAATCAAATTATTAAAGCCTATGATACTTTCTCGCAAGCGGCTACTAGCAGAGCAATTAAAATTATAATTGAAGCTCAATAGCGCGTTTTGATTAATTGGCTATAATAAAAATTATTAAACGATGTGCTTTGTTGATAAAGCTAAGTTTAATCTTGTGTAATAAAAGGAAGATCGGTTTCAATCTTATTTCCCCAGATAAGCCGAAGTGCATTAAGAATAGCAAGAATATCTATTATCTCTTGAAGTATCGCTCCCACAACAGGTGATATATATCCTGCTGCCGCAAATCCCATTCCTATCAAACTTAATGCCATGCCGCCAATGGCACTTTGTAAAGCAATTTTACGAGTATCCAAACTAAGATGGATCAGCTCATCAACTTTTTTTAACGTATTTTCCATTATAACAACGCCAGCTGCTTCAGCAGTCACATTGCCATGGCCAAATGCGATACCAACTGTTGCTGCAGCTAATGCTGGTGCGTCATTAATACCATCACCCATGAATAAGGTAGGAGCTTTATTGCTTTCAAATCTAACAATAGAAAGTTTTTGTTCAGGCGTTTGTGATGCATATATTTCTGAAAAATTAAGCAGCCCGCCAAGATATTTAACTTCTGATTCACGATCACCGGACACTAACATAATTTTATTAAATTGATGCGAAGGAGTGAGATGGCTAATAAAAGATTTGCTATCTTTACGTGGTGCATCATGAAAGCGTAGTGTAGCTGCATATTTGTCATTGTATAATATGATACATTCTAACCCGGTAGAAACTGGCGGCAGACCGTCGAGAAGTTCTGGAAATATTTGCAATAATTTTTTACGATGCGTAATCTGAATTTTATTTCCTTCGATGATACCACTTAATCCCTGACCAGGCTTCTCTGATACGCTTGTTGCGGTAAGTAATCGTAATTTATTATTTTCTGCTGCTTGAAGAATTGCATTAGCCAGTGGGTGTTTAGAATAACGCTCTAAGCTAGCAACATTTTGCAATATGAAATTAGGAGCAATATCGTTATTAGTAATGATTTCCGTTAGGGTGGGTTTGCCATAAGTAAGTGTGCCTGTTTTGTCAAAAATGGCTGTTCGGCAAGTAGGCAACCGTTCCAAGACAGTTGGATCTTTGATAATAATAGCTTGTTTAGCTGCCATTGAAATTGCGCTAATTATGGCAATTGGAATAGCTATCAATAGCGGGCATGGCGTAGCAATTACTAATACTGCCAGAAAACGTATCGCATCGCCGGTAAAATACCAAGCACTCAAAGCGAGAATGAGAGCAACCGGCGTAAAAACTGCACCAATTTGATCGCCTAACCGCTTAATGGCGGGTCTTTTTTGTTCTGCTTCTTCTAACACTGCAACAATGGATGCATAACGTGAATCGGAAGGTAGCTTTTGGGCTCGTAGAATTAATACAGATTCTCCATTGATTGCTCCGGATAAGACTGACGCACCAGGTGCTTTTGCAATTTGATAAGGTTCGCCAGTAAGATAAGACTCATCCATCGTGCCTTGCCCCTCAATAACTTCGCCATCTACTGGACAGGTTTCATGTGGATAAACAACAATTTCATCACCGATCCGAATCTGCAGTAATGGAATGTCCTCAATATCGCTATTAGCTCTTCTATGAGCCACGCTAGGCATACGTTCAGCAAGTGCTAGCAGAGCCGATGAAGCTTTACGTATAGCATACGTTTCAAGTGATTGTCCGCTTGCCAACATTAGGATAATTAAAACAGCTGCAAGATACTGATTTAAAATAACGGCCGTTATTAATGCTATAGCGCCTAATGCATCCGCACCTAGATCACCATTTAACAATTTTTGTAGTATGTAAAATAGTGATGGTATGCCTCCTAAAATAATTGCAATGAATAGCGGTAAATCAGGAGCAGGCATTGCAGTAATTTTGAATAGAAGTGATAAAACAATAGCTATTAATGAAATTCCTACAATAACTAGCTGCCATTGCAGCTTTAATGAAACAGAAGTTAATAATTTTTGTGCCATTGATATCATCCTGATTGCACACATTTTCACAGTAGACTAACCCTAGGTTAGTTAATGAACATTGTAAGAATAACCAATTGTATTTAGAATGAACCTTATTTACTAAATATGGAACAGATGCCATGCCAAGGAATTTAAAAAAATGTTTGTATTTACTCACTCTTCCTCTCTATTTACCTGCTGTTGGAATGGCTTTTGATAACTTTGACTGTGTTGGGACGGAACCTTTTTGGAAACTTTCAATTACGGCGCAAAAAATTACTTTTACGCAACAAACTGCGTCTACCGTCACTATGCCTGCCGTTGAGCCAAAGCCAGCAGAGAATATGAGCATGGATCATATCCGCGTCTTTCGTACAAAACTGGATAATAAGGAAGCTATAATTGTAATACAAAGTCAATCTTGTACAGATGGAATGTCAGAAGATGTTTTTCCGTACGAAGGTTTATTCATTTCTAGTGATAAAGTTTTTCATGGTTGCTGCAGTAAAAAAATACTTCTCACGCATTAATTCTCCAGTTCAACTCTAACCTGCCTTTAGGAATTTTAGCTTTTTTGCTACTATGGACTTATCAAGGATAAGAATTGGACAAGCCCTTTAATGAGTAACCATTTAGCAGTATTAATTGTAGGCGCAGGGCCAACAGGATTGATGATGGCGTGTGAGCTAGCGCGTCATGGGATTAAATTCCGTATCATAGATAAAAAACCGGAACGCACTTTAACTTCTAATGCTACGTGGATTCAGACTCGAACAATTGAATTATTAGATCAGATTGGACTTGCCCCTCTTTTTCTCAAAGCTGGTCATCCTTGTACTGCCATCAATGTATATGTTGATGGGAAACCGTTAGTAAGCATTCCTTTTAATGGTATCGAGTCGACTTATCCTTTTATCTTAATGTTGCCACAAAGTGAAACCGAAAAATTATTGATCGAGCGTTTAGAGGAATTAAAACATCAGGTAGAGTGGTCATCTGAATTAGTAGACCTCAAGCAAGAAGACAATAAAGTTGTGACTACAGTGAAATCACCTGATGGAAAATCGGAAATGATAATTAGTGATTGGCTAATTGCCTCCGATGGTGCAAATAGCAAAATCCGTGAAAAATGCCAAATATTTTTTCCTGGCGAAGATTTAACAGAACAGTTTGTAGTGGCTGATGCACAAATTGATTCCTTTACATCTAAAGATGAAATTCACTTATTTTTTGATCAAGGAACATTATTCGCTGCGTCTCCCTTGGGAGAAAACAAATATCGAATAGCAGCTAATCTGCATCTTGATTATCCAAGACAAACATTTTACAAAAAGGAAGTGATTGATCTCGTGCAAGAGCGTGGCCATGGCGCATATTATGTGACGGATGTTGCCTGGATCTCCCCCTTCTGGATTCATGGAAAAATTGCTGAACAAATGCGTCGCCATTCAATTTTTTTAATGGGCGATGCTGCACATATTCATTCGCCTGCAGGTGGTCAAGGAATGAATACGGGCATCCAGGACGCATATAACCTTGCGTGGAAACTTGCATTAGTCATTAAAGGCAAAGGAAACCCACTACTCCTCGACAGTTATCAAGCGGAACGGTATCCAGTTATCAGTGAAGTTGTCAATCAAACCGAAAATTTTACTAAAATGGCTTTATTCGATGAATCATTTTTAGCTGATTTGCAAAAATTTAGTCAGCAAGTTCTACAAGGGGAGACCGAACCGATAAAAAAAATCTGCTCCCTGCTTTCGCAAGTGAATATTCGATATCAACAAAGTCCAATTATTAGCTATGAGGCAAGCAATCAAGATTTCTCACCAAAACCAGGTGAACGCGCACCTAATGTTATTATAGATCAATCAACTCGGCTTTATGATTATTTACGAAATACTCAACATAATATTTTATTATTTACCGGCCCCGCAAAAAAACAACAGGAATTAAACGGTATTAAGCAATTAAAGGAATGGTTAGATCAATTGCATCCCGATTTAATTAAAACATACGTTATTTCTAAAGAAAAAATTACTTAAATCCATTAATTTATCTTTTATTTAAATTGCT
>CAYUYG010000019.1:0-2118 GCA_964449125.1 uncultured Coxiellaceae bacterium
TTCCGGCATATTTTTTAACGGGGAAATAGCACAATCAAAACGAATTTTCTCAGGTAACAAAACAGGAAAGTCAGTCGCAGGTACGGTTCCGCAAGAGGGGCAGTAAACAATAGGAATAGGTGTGCCCCAATAACGCTGACGTGAAACACTCCAATCACGTAAGCGATAATTAATGCGACGTTTTCCTAAATCGTGTTTTCCGAGATAGTCTGCGATGGCTGCGAAAGCTTGTGCAGAAGTGAGGCCGGTAAATTCACCTGAATGAATTAATTTCCCCGGTTCAATAAAGGCTGCTTTTTCCAAATTTACGTGCGCATCATTCTCTGGTTCGATCACTTGCTTGATGGGCAGTGTATATTTGAGAGCAAATTCGTGGTCTCGTTCATCATGAGCTGGTACCGCCATCAGTACGCCTGAACCATAGTCCATCACGACAAAATTCGCCGCCCACACTGGGATTTTTTCATGAGTAATGGGATGTTGCGCGAAAATACCAAGCGGTACACCGCGTTTTTCCATCGTCGCCATGTCGGCTTCTGCAACTTTGATGTTGCGGCATTCTTCTTGGAATTTTTGTAATTCCGGATTGGTTTGCGCTAATGCTTTAGCAAGCGGGTGCTGTGGCGCGATAGCGAGATAGGTGACGCCGAATAAGGTATCCGGACGCGTGGTAAAAATACTGAGCGGTTCATGTCCCGGTACTTCGAATTTGATATCCATGCCTTCTGAGCGACCAATCCAATTGCGCTGCATGGTTTTAATTTTGCTTGGCCATTGATCCAGTTTATCCAGATCATTTAATAATTCTTCCGCATAATCGGTAATTTTTAAGAACCATTGTGGGATTTCACGACGTTCAACCAGTGCGCCTGAACGCCAGCCGCGCCCATCTACCACTTGTTCATTGGCCAGCACGGTTTGATCAACCGGATCCCAATTCACTTCTGCATTTTTTTTGTAAACCAAACCCTTTTCATATAATTTTAAAAAGAACCATTGTTCCCAGCCATAATACTCAGGATCACACGTTGTAATTTCGCGACTCCAGTCGTAACCGAGACCTAGTTCCTGCATTTGATTGCGCATGTGCGCGATATTTTCACGTGTCCATTTTGCTGGCGGTGTCTGGTGTTTGATGGCGGCATTTTCTGCAGGTAAACCAAATGCATCCCAACCCATGGGTTGCATGACATTTTTACCGAGCATCGTTTGATAACGTGCAATGACATCACTGATCGTAAAAACGCGTACGTGCCCCATGTGCAGATGACCACTTGGATAAGGAAACATGGTCAAGCAATAAAATTTTTCCCGGTTAAAATCTTCAACAGCTTGGAAGCTATTTTTTTCTTGCCAGTATGTTTGGGCGTTATGTTCTATTTCTTGTGGTTTATATTGTTCTTCCATTGGGTACTCACTGGTTTTAATGTCAATTATTTTGTTTCTTCTGCTACGATGTTTTTTTCCGATCCGCCCTTTGCGGTTTTATTCGCGCGTATTGCAATAAACAAAATACAAATAAGTACGAATAAAATGGCATCAATCCCATTACGCATCCACGGTGTTAAACCACTCATCGGTTGTACGGTACTGGTTAAAACGGCTGTTTCATGCGGTGGTATGGAAGCATCAATGCGTCCATCTGGACCAATGATCGCAGTGATGCCGTCATTGCTGACAAATAATACCGGACGACCTAATTCGAGCGCGCGCATTTTTGCCATTTGTAGATGCTGTGCTTGTGCGGTTGAACGGCCAAACCAAGCATCGTTCGTAACGACGAGTAGAAAGCTAATGGTTCGATCAGGGGTCTGCATCAAATCAGGGAAAGCAATTTCATAACAAATGGAAGGCAGGATTTTTAAATCACCAATTTCCATTGGCGCCTGATACGGTTTGCCAGAAATCATATTAGACATGGGAATGTCCATGATTTTTAGCAATTGGCTAGAAATATTGGCCAAAGGCGTATACTCGCCAAAGGGTACGAGTCGACGTTTTTGATAAACTTGCTGACTAGTTCCCAATGCGATGAGCGAATTGTAATAAGCATCATTGCCCGCTGCTTGTGGTATGCCCAAAATAAGTTCTGAGCCGCTGGCTTTTGCTTTGTCATCC
>CAYUYG010000019.1:2128-12269 GCA_964449125.1 uncultured Coxiellaceae bacterium
AATAATTTGACTCTTGCCCCATAAGGGTGCGGTTAGTTTTTCATACGTATCAAAAGATAATTGCAAATGTTCAGGCGACCATTTTAATTCTTGCGGAATATTGCCTTGTACCAGACTAACCGTAACGGGTTTGCCTATCGGATGAGTCCAGGGAATAAGGCATAATAAGGCGCCACCCACCCAGATGGTGACCATGCTGAGCAGGTTGAAATACATGGGTTGATAAAGCTTTTGTCGAAAATGAATGATGGCATTGACTAATAAACCACTGGTTATTAATACAGCAAGCGAAACAGCATACACGCTAAGCAGTGGAGCATAGCCTTTCAAAGGTGAGTTGGTTTGACTATAGCCCACAAATAACCAGGGAAAACCTGAAAATAGCCAACCGCGTACCCATTCAACGGCAACCCAGATTGCGGGAAAAGCATAAACCATTTTTACAGTATTCGGAGTGGGAAAGTAGCGGTTCAAAGCATAACCGGTGTAGGCGGGAAACAACGCCAAAATGGCGATGAGCGCACCGGTGATAGCGATTGCACCGAATAAGGGCACGCCACCAAATTGGTTGACGCTAATATAAATCCAGTACACGCCCGTGCCAAAAAAACCCAGGCCAAATCCATAACCCAGCCAGAACGCACGTTTAGGCGTTGTTTTAAGCCATAAGCACAGTAAGCCAGCAGGAGCGAGAAAGGCAAATGGGAAAACTTCAAAAGGAGCGAAAGCGAGCGTCAATGCGCTGCCTAATAAAAGCGCGATAGCAGTCGTTAACGGAAAAGCCAGGTATTTTTTCATGATGAGAGTGTGTATGCAAAAAAATCAAGTTTACTGGAGAGTGGCATGAGTGACAAGGAGGAACCCTGATATAGAAGAAGGAAGTCTAGCTTTTTACAGGCTTCTTTAATCTCGCTGAAGGGTAAATGCCCGAATAGGGCTAGCAAAGCGGAATTATTTTTTTAATCCTCTTGAATTACTAAACTACTTTTGCTAATTTTCGAAAGTTCTTTTTCTTGCCTATCACTTTTTGTTAGATCTGAACACACGTCAGTCTCAAAAATACAATAACAAGGGGTATTAATGAAAATCCATTTTAAACCATTTGCCGCTGCCCTGTTATTAGCGGGGATAGCTGTTGCGCCAGTTATGGCAGCCACACCAGCCCAAAATGCTGATATTGCCCAGGATAAAACCGCACGGGCTTTGCAATTACAGCTTGCCCAATTGCAAAAACAGGTTAATTCCTTGCAACAACAAGTAAACAGCGCGCCTGTGCATAAAAAACAACCAAGCCGAACGGCTTCTCGTCATTATGCCAGCAACACCCGTACGACCTCAGCTTCTGCTGCATCCAGTACCTTGCCAAATGACGGTGATTCTGAACAAACACGCTTGACAGGCAAACAGCTCGTGCAATTGATGAATGAAGAGCGCGAATATTTACCGTTTGACCTTGATGTACCTGGTCAGGCTTTTGTCTCCACGGGTCCTTATGTCGGTGTCCCCATTCAATATGCCGGTTCTGATTTAGTGGTCAACACCCCTAGCGTCAATACCGATTTACAGCTGTTAGGCATTCGCAAGAACATTATGCGCCAGCTGCGTGCAATGCACGGTGAGATTTTTAAAGAACCGTATCACTCACATTTGTTGTTAAGCGGATTGGTCGAAGGCCAAGCTGGATACTTTAATCCAGGCGGCAGACCGAGCACATCGTATATTGATGTGACTAACGTTTCGTTAGATGCTTTTTTTATCGGTCCAAGTGACTGGACATTAGGCTTTATTGAATTTACCTATGACGGCGGTAAAGCACCTGGTAACAATAATTATGTTGTTTCCAACTCACGTGTATTCATCAACAAAGCATTTATTACTATTGGTGATTTAGAAAGATCGCCTATCTACGGTACCTTGGGTCAGTTTTATGTGCCATTTGGTACGTATGCTTCCGTCATGGTGAGTGAAACACTGCCAAAAATTTTGGGCCGTACTAAAGCTCGCGCGCTTGAAGTGGGTTTTTCGACACAAGATAAAAACTCATTCTTTGGCTCTGCTTATATTTTTAGAGGTGATAGCCACGCAGCGTCAGTCAGCAAAATTAATAATGGTGGTATTAACCTGGGTTACAAGTTTGATTTGGGTAAATTCCGCGGTACGGTTGGTGGTGGCGTGATTGCAAGCCTTACCGATTCGGCTGGCATGCAGTTGGGTAATGGTTTCTCGGCTTACGAGCAAATTCATCATCGCGTTCCAGGATATGATGTCCGTGCTTTATTTAGCTTCTTTGATCACTTCGACTTGATTGCGGAATATGTTACTGCAAGCACCAGTTTCAATCCGAATGATATGTCTTACAATGGTCATGGCGCTAAACCATCTGCACTGGATACCGAATTAGCTTACTCATTCTATCTAGGTGATGATATGCCAAGCTCGGTTGCAATTGGTTATGGTAAATCGAACCAAGCTATGTCATTAGGCATGCCATTGGCGCGCTACTCGCTTGTAGGTACTACGTCGATCTTCAGAAATACCTTGCAGAGTCTCGAATTCCGTCATGATACAAATTATGCGGCTAGCAATACTGCAAATGGTCCAACTGGCGCAGCAGCGACACCAGGTGCGTGCACGGCGGCAGCTTGTACATCAAGTGGTAAGGGTGACAACGCCATTACTGCGCAGTTTGATTATTTCTTCTAAGATGGAAAAAGAGCGCTTCATGTGAGGCGCTCTTTGTTAGATAAGCAATCTGTTAGGCGCAAATATCAAAAGGATGTTCTATGCGTCATTCTCTTATCGCGTTTATTCTCCTCTTGTTTTCTGCCCCATTATTGGCGATGCCCTGTCCGAATGGTCAAGGTATTTTATATAAAGGTGATTTGCTGGATAAAGTTTTACAACAATGCGGCAAGCCTGAAACCATTCGTGAATATGAAAGAACTATTCCTGTTGCGGTAAGGTGGACGTTTTATAAAAAAAATATTGATCTGACCAGCACCAAACTAAAGATTTTTTTTCACAATAACCAGATTGTTAATATTGAAATTCAACCTAGTAATGTGAATAGCCAAAACGTGGCAAGCACAGGTTTATGCGGTCCATTGATTCGGCAGGGCAATAGTATGCAAGCAGTGGAATCCGCTTGTGGAAAGCCTGTTTTGCAAGAAGTTCTGGAAACTAAAAAGTTTGAATACAAAGAATTAATATATGGTCGCACGCCTGCGCAAATTCTCATTTTTAGAGAAGGGCAATTAATCGATTTTCAATAAAGATTAAAGTTCGCGCAGTTTATTCAAGTAGTCAGTTTCATCTGGCATAGTATTCGTTTGTTGTGCCTGCCACAGTATTTGGGCAAGACAGGTTATCATCTGATGTTCCAATGCATGCGTGTCCTGATATTTTATTAATAATGTTTCATGAAGCGGTTTGATGCCCTTTGGGCGATTGAGTTTAATTTGCTCGCGTAATGCCATGTGCAAACTCATGTGAAAAAAAGGATTCTCTTCTAGTGCATATTCCTGCGCGTGCAGTGCGTCCTCATTTTCCAGTAATCGATGATATTCTGGATGAGCAAGAATGATGTCGACCATTTGTGCTTCGAGAGGTTCGAGAAATGAATTTTTTTTATATTTTTGCCAGGCTATGAAATAGGCTTGGCGATAAGCTTCACGATCGGATGAGTACATAGATTAGTCTACTTTTGTTTTATGTGGATATTCGCACAAATCTCGAATGATGCAAGTAGGACAATGCGGTTTGCGTGCGACACAGACGTAACGGCCGTGCAAGACTAACCAATGGTGCGCGTTGGGCAAAAATTCTTTGGGAATGTTTTGCTCTAATTGTTTTTCTACCGCTAATGGGGTGGTGCCATGAGCAAGGCCAATACGATTGGCGACTCGGAAAATATGGGTATCGACGGCAATCGTAGGTTGACCAAAACAAGTATTGAGAATGACATTGGCGGTTTTTCTGCCAACGCCAGGTAGAGACTCTAGATCGGCGCGATTTTCCGGAACGCGGGAATCGAATTTTTCTATCAATAACTTACAGGTGGCAATAATATTTTTTGCCTTATTAGTATACAAGCCAATGGTTTTAATATATTCTTTTAAGCCTTTTTCCCCTAGTTCCAGTAGTTTTTCGGGTGTATTGGCGACGGGGAATAATTTTTCAGTCGCTTTATTTACGGATTTATCGGTGGCTTGCGCCGATAAAATGACGGCGATTAGCAGTTCAAAATGGTTATGATAGGCCAGTTCAGTAGTCGGGTGTGGGTCGGCCTTGCGAAAGCGAAGAAAGATAGTGCGAATTGTTTTACGGTCCATAAGATCACTCTGAGACTATTTTCACTAGCGTATTCATATTATAATTCACCCCACGAAACATGATAGGTATAAATATGTCGTCAAACCCATATATTAGCATAGTTATTCCTGTGCATAATGAACAGGAAGTCTTAGAAGAATTGTATACCCGCTTGACTGCTGTGCTCGACAAGCTTGGTAAAACATACGAAATCATTTTGACGAATGACGGTAGTACTGATCGCACGTCAGCCATGTTGCGTGAGTTACACGCACGTCGCCCTCACCAAATTCGTGTTATCGAATTCAATGGTAATTATGGTCAGCACATGGCAATTATGGCCGGTTTTGAACGAGTACGTGGTGACATTATCATTACCATGGACGCTGATTTACAAAATCCGCCGGAAGATATTGGCAAGCTAGTTCAGGCAATGGAAGCGGGACATGATGTCGTCAATACTTATCGTGAAGATCGTCAAGATTCTTTATGGCGATTACAAGTTTCCAAATGGCATAATCGTATTCGCGCCTGGATGATGCCCAAGTTGAAAATGCAAGATGAAGGCTGCATGTTAAGAGCCTATCGTCGCAATATCGTTGACCTCATGGCGGCAACGGGTGAAAGCACAACTTTTATTCCCGCGCTCGCGCTAACTTATGCAGCTAATCCTACTGAGGTTGGAGTCGGGCACGCTGAACGCAGTGCAGGCACATCAAGCTATAATCTTTATAAGTTAATACGTTATAATTTCGATCTGATCACGGGTTTTTCCGTTGTTCCTTTGCAGATGTTCACCATGATTGGCTTGCTTATTTCGATTATGAGTTTTGCCTTTGTGGTTTTCTTGATTACGCGTCGTCTGATTGTCGGACCTGAAGTAGAAGGTGTGTTTACACTGTTTGCAATCATGTTCTTCCTCCTCGGCATTGTTTTGTTTGGCTTGGGTGTAGTGGGAGAATACATTGGTCGTATTTATCAGGAAGTTCGCAAGCGTCCACGTTTTGTCGTGCGATATGTGCTAGAGCAATCTGCTGATGCACAGAGACAGGCAATGCTTGAACCAGTGGCAAAAGAGGCAGATCATCAGCAGCCTTCACCAAGCGAAGTTGGCGTCTAATTTTAAATCTGTGTCGCTCGCAAAGATGCGAGCGACGGAAAAAAACAATAAAATGGATAGAAGGAAAGCGGGTTCATGCTTGTTACCGAACCGGAACGGTTTATTGCTGGCGTAGATGAGGCAGGACGTGGTCCCCTTGCAGGCCCTGTCATTGCAGCCGCTGTTATTTTAAATCCGAAACGCCGCATTAGCGGTCTGGCTGATTCCAAACAATTAACCGAAAAAGAACGTGAAAAACTTTTTAAAGATATTCGCAAGCATGCGCTGGCTTGGTCTGTTGCGCGCGGACGTGTTAGCGAAATCGATACCATTAATATTTTGCAGGCAAGCTTACTGGCTATGCAGCGGGCTGTTGTCAGATTAAAAATTCAGCCCCATCTCGCTTTGATAGACGGTAATAAGTCACCAAAACTGGCTTGTGAAACTCAGACTATTATTCAGGGCGATGCGCTTGAACCTGCTATTAGCGCGGCTTCCATCGTAGCAAAAGTCTTGCGCGATAGAATTATGCGGATGCTAGATAAAAAATATCCCGGTTATGGTTTTGCTAAACATAAGGGTTATGGAACAGAAGAGCATTTGCACGCTCTTAAGCAGTTAGGCGCTTGCCGTATACATAGGCGTTCATTTGCGCCAGTGGCACGTAGAATTGCGCTAGAAAAAGAAAACCCCTCGGACGAGGGGTTGGAAAAGTTAGAAACGATTCTGATTTAATATTTAAGCAACCGTTGTATGCATCGCGAGTGTGGGTCGGTTGGAAATATCTTGACCGCCATAACCCATGGTAATGTCATGTTGGCTGAGTGTTTGTGATTGCTGTGATCGCCAGGCTGAGCCGAGCGCATTCAATTGAGGAGAGTTTTTGGTTAGTCCGTGTTGGCCTTCAGCAAAAACGCCCGTGCTTACTATTAGAGCCGCAACTACGAATATTAATTTTCTCATTTCCATCCTCCCAGGCTAATCAACGTACAACAAAATTACGCTTATTATACAAAAAATACACATGAATGACCAGTCTCTTGGCGGCACTATTAATAGCTGGCAAACAATATGGAAAATGTCTTACAAAACAGTAGCTTAGATAAGGCTCTCTTAAGCTTGATCTAAGGGAGTGTTAATAGAGGGGCTTTATAATCTACTTAGGATAGTTAGTTACTAAAGGAAACGATATGGATACGCGTACCAAGATGGAATTTACGGATATTTTTTCTAGTGTTATTTCTCAATTCTGTCAACAGAGTCAACGAATACAGGCAGTTATTCAATCCGAACTCGATGAAAATTTCTCCGCCCAATTAGCGGATAATTATTCCACTGGATTTTTATCACGACATAGAAATCACGTAAGCGCAGATTTTGTTAAAAGGATTCATAAAAAACTTTGCCAAAATCCGCTGGAGACAACGGCTGACTTACGGGCTTTTATTAGAAGTTATCAGCAATTAAGAAATGCCGTGTTTGCACGGGAAGAATTAGTTGAGTTAATACCACTTTTTAAAGATCACGAAGTGATTGATACAATAAGTATTAAATTTTTTCGATGCGTTGAGGCTAAAGAAAAAGTTTTAGAATTGGAAGTTGCCTGGTTGTATGCAAGGGTGGGTCACGAAATAGAATTAGAAACCGATGTTTACAATGTGCAATCCAGAACGATTAGCGAAACAAGCAATTCACTATTAAGAGAAGTTTATCAAACCTATCCCAAAAAACAGCAATATTGTACCGAACAAATAAAAACTTTGTATCTGCAGATGCTGTGTGAAACAGAAAAAATTGATACGGAAGTTGAAAGACAATTACTTCCCTGGCAGACAAGCGTCGATTGCGAAGCCATCATCGATGAAATTGGACGTCTGCAGCACTTGATTGATTTGCAAGGGGTAGATTTTATTACTTATAGAATACAAAAAGAAAAACAATTAGCTACTCAACTCGAAGCTATGCACGTAAAACCTGCCAAGAAAGAACGGTACAAAATCCAATACTGGCTCGATATTTTAAGTGTTGCTTATGAGGCTCACGAAAGAAATGAGTTAGAGCGTATGGCTGTGGAAGCAACTCAGTCGTTGACCAATCAGATGAAGAATATATTTGAAGAGCTCGATGTTACACAGAAAAAATTGATTATGCTTGGCGTTGATTCATGTTTGATGCTGCCGTTTATTCGATTTGTAAAATATCATACGTTGATTCCAGATACAGATGACTTAGACCACCGCCAAAAAATTATTTTGATTATGAGTCGTGTTTTGTTTATGTTGGTTGGTGAACAACTTAAAATAAAAGAAAAGGCTTTGTTCTGGGAACGATACATTCGAAATCGACATGATACGGATGCCCTTTTTTCAAATGGTAATTTGCGCTTAAACAAAGAAGAGTGGTACAAGGAAGGGTACAATAATCCGCTTAGTGAATTAATGGTGGATGAACTGATCCAGGATATGCAAAATAATATATTGGATGTGGATGATCTGAGCGATATTGATCAAATAAAAAAATATATTGAAGAACGTGTAAGATATTATCTTATTAATAAATTAAAATTGGAAACGTATCGAGGGGATTCGCATACAAATAGTAGTAACTTTAAGAAAATGTTGTTATTGGATTGGGAAAGGGAAATGCACGATTTTATGGAGTTACTGATAGAGAATTTTGGCTTAATGATAAAAGCTGTTAACGATAAAACAGTAATTTGTAGGGAAGACGATTTTCTTATTCAGGAAAGATATGATATTTATAAGCACGTCGTTAGTCGTGAATGGCATGTTTGTGCCGAAAAATCATTTACTGCTAATCAAAAATTCGCCGCACAGAAGGATAATCGTTATGCAAAAAAAACAGCCGATAGCGCTCCCAGTATATGGAGTCGCATTATTACGCCTGTATTGAAATGGGTATTTGCTTTTGTTGCAGTATTATTTTGTTGTGCAGCCGATAGTGAAGAAGTCTGTAGCGTGAAAAATGAAAGTAAAAAAAGTTCGCGAAACTTGTCAAACGTGAGTATGTATAAAAAAATGGGTGTGACAGAATCGCAATTAGTCAGTCAAAAACCTGACATTCAAGAAATCAAAACAGAGGGCGTGATAGATCAGGTGAGACCTGCGTATGATGTGAGGCGTCGTAATATTCAGAGCGTGAGCGAGGTTGCAGTGGACAAAAAACCAACAACGCCTCGTGGTCGTTAAGATTTTTACTCAGTGAAAACCCGTGCTTCAATGTGCGGGTTTTTTATTTGAAAAATAATAAATAAAAATAAAATCAATCATTACCGAGTTTTATCTCGCTTGTTTCTGTGAGCCATTAATAAACCTCCTGCTGCAAAATGTTAAGATCAATTAACAGGGATAAGGAGAGTGGGCTTATGAAAATAATAAGACTTTCCTGGTTGCGCGGATTGTTGCTCATGTTATTTTTGTCGTTAATTTCATACGGTGTACGTGCTGAATATTATGTTGTTACGACGCCTTGTTGTGTCGTGCCAGCTTTTCAATACAAACCAATCAAACATAAAAAATATCATTACGCCAAAAAAACTTCGCATAAAAAATATAAGAAATATCGACATCTACATAGCACAACTTGCAAACACTATAGTTTTAGTGGCAGTGGCCCTTACGGCAGTTATAATGTTACCGTTTACGATTTTTATTATCAGGCTAATCCATGTTGTGCGTGCGGTATCTGCGCAGCCAATTGTGCAACAGCTTGTGGTACCCGCAATGTTGCTGTGCGTTACGGCTATCCGTATCAGGCGGTCAATGAACGTTATCGCGACGAGCCTTGTTATGATCCAGACTTGAGTACCGGTGATGATAACGCATGTCGCCATCCGGATATGCAAATTAATTATTAGAAAATTATTTGGTTGATTAGATTATGTGTTTTATAGTAGGTTTTATTTGCATCTATTCACGTGCTGGATAATCCTTCATTCAACTAACTCGACATTTTAATTAATAATGTCGAGTTTTGTGGTTCCGCCCAATACAATCTGCATCGTCAAGCTAATCTTCGATTTTTGTATTTGTGTTAATTTCCTTTTCTATGCCCCGGTTTTTCAGATTCAACACCGGTAGGTGTGTTATTGGAAGCTGGTTGATTGTTTTTGAATAGATTAAATAAACGTGATACGAATGGTTTTCCCTGGTCTTTATGCTCAGAAAAATTTTGCGGATACACTCTGCGTGAAAGCGGACCGCCCATTGAAAAAGCAAAAATGGCTGGATAAAAAATAAGATCGCCACCACGTCCAACTCTTATCGCAAAAGAATTAGTAGGCTGATGTTTTAACCATTCTTTTAAAAAACTCATTGCTCCTTCTTCCAGGATTTTATTATCAATCAGGACTGCCATCACTTCTTCGCCAGTTTCGCAATTACGTAATGCTTTATTAAATTTGTCTTGGGCTGCGCGAAGTGAGGTGCCGCCGATGTAATTATTAATATTATAAGTAGCCAAGGCTAAAACGGCATAATCATCTGCGGTTCTATCTTTCTTCATCATAATGGCGATAATATTGAAAATAGAGAAAGGTAAAGTAAAGCGCGTGATCCAACTTTCAGATACGCGATCAACAATTTTTTTGCCTATAGGTGTCAAGGCGCAATCAGGAATGACTAAACGGTTTAATGCCTGGATAAATTTTCGAACCTCATCTTTTTTACTCCCAAGATCTTTAATATCGCCGGGTATACCTGTTACTACTAA
>CAYUYG010000020.1:0-5753 GCA_964449125.1 uncultured Coxiellaceae bacterium
TCAATTGGGCATGAAACAACTGGAAGCGGAATTACATCGTCTGCAAATCCCCTACATCCCATCGATTGGTAATTTTATTACGATGGATGTCCAAAATGCAGAGGCGGTATACCAGCAATTACTATTGAAGGGTGTGATTGTGCGTCCGTTAAAAGCTTACGACATGCCGCGGCACATACGGGTTACCATTGGCACGACCAGTCAAAATGATCGTTTTATTGCTGCCATGCATTCTTTGATAGGGTGACACTCATGGAAAATACGCTCGCTTATTTCACCGGATTTGGTAATCATCATGAATCTGAAGCCATGCCGGGTGCACTGGTAAAGGGCTGCAATTCACCGCAAAATGTTCCCTATGGCCTTTATGCAGAGCAATTAAGCGGCAGTGCTTTTACTGTACCACGTCATACCAATTTACGCAGTTGGTTATACCGCATTCGACCATCTGTCACGCATGGCGAATTTATACGGGCTGCTCACCCTTTTTTAACGGGCAGCTTCGATGCCCACTCTACCCCACCCAGTCAGTTACGCTGGGATCCGATGCCCTATCCAGATACGGCTTGTCATTTTATTGAAGGAATCGTCACGCTGGCTGGCAATGGCGCAATCAATGCTCAAAATGGCGCAGCCATTCATTTATATTGCGCGACACGCTCAATGGACAATGATTACTTTTATAATGCGGACGGCGATTTTTTAATTGTCCCGCAAGAAGGTGCCTTGCGCTTTAAAACAGAATTTGGTGTGCTAGAAGTCAAACCTGGTGAAATCGCGGTGATCCAGCGTGGCATTAAATTTCAAGTAATATTATTGGATGAAAAAGCGCGCGGTTATATTTGTGAAAATTTCGGACAACCTTTTCGATTACCGGATTTAGGCATCATTGGTGCAAACGGCCTTGCCAACCCTCGCGACTTTCAAACCCCTGTCGCTGCTTTTGAAAATCAAACGACACCTTGTCAATTATTAGTAAAATTTCAAGGTCAGTTATGGCAAACCACTTTGCAACACTCGCCGCTCGATGTCGTTGCCTGGCATGGAAATTACGCACCCTATAAGTATGATCTCGCTTTATTTAATGCGGTGAATACAGTCAGCTATGATCATTCTGATCCATCGATTTTTACCGTATTGACCTCCCCGTCCGCTTATCCAGGGACGGCCAATGTGGATTTTGTCATTTTTCCAGCACGTTGGATGGTTGCCAATAATACCTTCAGACCGCCGTATTATCATCGCAATATTATGAGTGAATACATGGGTCTGATTCATGGCACATATGATGCTAAGCAAACTGGATTTTTACCCGGCGGTGGCAGTCTGCATAATTGTATGTCAGCGCACGGCCCAGATGCTGAAACGTATGAAAAAGCAGTTTCCGCGTCGTTAAAACCTGAATATTATTCCAATACACTTGCTTTTATGTTTGAATCAAGGCAGGTATGGCAGTTAACCAGTGCAGCTCTCGCTGCGCCATTTCGACAAGCTAATTATATTCATTGCTGGCAAGGACTCACTGCAAATTTTAAGGCCACCGTTACCTAAACAAACTATCAGGGCAGGAACTCATGTCATACAAAAAAACTTCTACGTATGTCGCCAAACCGATTGATGAACATGGCATTGCAACTTACACGCCGGAAGAAAATGCAGTCTGGCATGATCTGATCGTTCGGCAAACGCCCATTGTCAAAGATCGTGCCTGTGATGAATATTTCTACGGAATTGAGTTACTGAATTTGCCACATGACCGTATTCCGCAAGTACCCGAAGTGAATAAGGTTTTACAAAAAGCAACCGGCTGGTCCATTGAAGCTGTGCCGGCTCTCATTCCCTTCGAACGTTTTTTTTACCTCCTAGCAAACAAAAAATTTCCTGCCGCCACTTTCATTCGTCGTCGTGAAGAACTGGATTACCTGCAGGAGCCGGATATTTTTCACGAAGTGTTTGGTCATTGTCCGCTGCTCACCAATCAAGCGTACGCCGATTTTACTCACACCTATGGCAAGCTGGGACTGACGGCTTCTCCTGAAGACCGTGCTATGCTCGCGAAACTTTACTGGTTTACCATCGAATTTGGTTTAATTAACACGAAAAAAGGATTACGCGCTTACGGTGGTGGCATTCTTTCCTCCAAGGAAGAAACTATTTACTGCGTTGAAAGCGACATTCCTTTACGTAAACCATTTGACGTCATTGATGTATTACGCACACCGTATCGCATCGACATCGTGCAGCCGGTCTATTTTGTGATTGATGATTTTGAAGTGTTATTTCATCTGACTGACATGGATTTACTGAGCATGATCAAGGAAGCGCGCGCACTTGGCACGCATGAACCACTATTTGAAAAACAATAATTTCTGGAGATTTTGTAAATGACCGAATTACGTGCGATACGTTGTGTTGGCTGCGAAGGCGGCATACCGGCGCTAACACTGGATGAAGTGAATCAATTATTAACCCAAGTAAAAGGCTGGCAAGTCAGCAAAGATGGCAAATTTATTAGCCGTCGCTTTACCTTTAAAGGGTTTTATAAAACCATGGCATTCGTCAATGCCATTGCCTGGGTTTCCAATATTGAAAATCATCACCCTGATATGGAAGTGGGTTACAATTATTGTTTGGTTAAATATACCACGCACGCTGTCGACGGCCTGACCAAAAATGATTTTATCTGCGCCGCAAAAGTAGATGCATTGGAAGCAGAACAATTAGCTTAATTTATTCCGGTGAATAACCGTGACGTCAGCCTATTTAATCCGTATACTGGCGTCTTTTTTATTATTTTGTAAGGAATGCCCATGATTAAATTACAAACAAATTTAGGTGACATTAAAATTGAACTCGACACAGAGAACACACCGATAACGGCTGAAAACTTCCTTAATTATGTCAAAAATGGTTTTTATGATGGCACGATTTTTCATCGAGTAATGAATGGTTTTATGATCCAAGGCGGCGGCTTTGACACTGACATGAAACAAAAATCAACGCAGCCCACTATTAACAATGAAGGTAAAACAGGCCAAGCAAATAAACGCGGCACCATCGCCATGGCACGCACCTCCGAGCCACATTCGGCTTCAGCCCAATTCTTTATCAACGTTGTGGACAATGATTTTCTGAATTTCACATCCGAAACACCTAATGGCTGGGGATACTGCGTATTTGGTAAAGTAGTGGAAGGTATGGACGTCGTCGATCAGATTAAAAAAGTTGCCACCACCTCACGTCAAGGTCATCAGAACGTACCCGTAGAGAATGTTATTATTGAAAAAGCAACGGTTGAATAATTACCAATATCACCTGCGCTGATAGCGCAGGTGATTATCATTATTTCCTTTATAAAAACTAAACTAATGTAGTGTTTCAACCAGCTCCTAGCTCATTAGCTTCTTTAAATAATAAGCAGCAGCTACCAAGCAAATCGCGAGAGAAAATAAAAAATTGTAATTACCTGCGCGTAAGCGCAGGTATTGCGGTTAATGCGCTCCCGGTGCTTTTACAACTTTCCCCTCTTCCTGTTGAGCGGTTAAAAATTCCTTACCTTGCCTATGAGCTTCAATTTTACGGAGTAGCCCCCTCAGTTCGCTACGAAAAATTAGTAATGAATAATGTGAAGCTAGGTTTTTTACTCCTACCTCTAATCCATTTTCACATTGCTGCAATTGTTCTGGCGTCAGGTGACTAATAGTTTTATCGATCATCTCTTTTAATACATTTTGAAAACGTTTATTTTCTGCGTCATTTTTAACAACGGTATGACAGAGGTGGAAACGCAAACAAAGTAATAATCTTATCGCTACACTCACTTCATTATCGGTTGACAAGCTTGGGTGAGTAAGTAGTTTTTTAATTTGGCTTGTCATGTATATGCTTTGCGTTGAACCAATAGAAGAAAACATCAATAAATCTCGACCAGGCCCCCGTAGATATTGAGATACATAATTAGAAGCGAGATAATCGTCTGCTGCTGCACTATTTTTTTTCTCACAAACTTCTTTTATCACCGCTTTAAGATTGATAACTATTTCTCCCATCCCGCCAGTATTTTTCCACGTACCGGGTAGCCAACCAAAAAGCACAGGCCTATCTACAAATATACTATTTAATTTATCGAGGCCTGACATAATCCCTCGTTGGAGCTTTGCAAAACGTGAAGCATAGGCCATGATTTCATCAGAACAGGCTGCGTAAAATTTTGTATTGACCCTCGTTAATTTTGCAATGGACAGTGGATCCAGCAATGCAACAATCTGCAGCAATACTTCATAAGGTAATATTTCAGTAATGGTTTGAGTTGGAGTGAGTGGGGTTGGTTCTTTTGTAAACATTTTAAGCATGACAATTCCTCACCTGTTCTTTATTAATAAAAATTAAGCTAATTAGATAAAAATCATCTAATAATGACCAAAAGTGGCAATGGTACATTATTCTGAAGGGCATGAAAATATAATGGCAGGGTTATTTTGTAAAAAAATAATACACTAGTTTAAATTGCTTCGCAGCCACTGAGCCTCTCAGCACTCGCAAGCAATGCGCGGCAAGCTATTGATAATGATAAGAAATTAATTGAGCAACAGAAATGATAAGCAGCAAAGCGATAATAAAGATCAGTGAGATAAGCTGATAAGAAAGCATGCAGTCACGGATTTTTTTAAGCGCATGTTAAAGCAATAAACAGAAGATATTGGATGTACTTTATCAAGTTCCTTAATCTGCGCTGAAAATAGTAATTCGTGACTACATGCCTCTACTTATAGTTATACGCTCATTCCTAAAACATATATTAAGACTGGCAATAAAATTTAAAATAACTGCATTTTCAGCGGCTTGTCTTTGTTATGATCCCGCCGTTCTTGATCAATTGTTGCAAAGGATTTAGCCCCGCATAATACGCGAGTTCAGCAGGATGCTTAACATCCCAAACCGCCATATCAGCCTGTTTACCGATACTTAAACTACCATAATGATTTTCCAGACCCAGCGCTTTTGCGGCATGGTAAGTCACACCCAATAAAGCTTCCTCAGGCGTCAGACGGAACAGCACACAAGCCATATTCATGATTAATAATAGTGACGTAATTGGCGAAGTACCCGGATTACAATCACTCGCAATCGCTATCGGAACGCCATGGTTTCGCAATAAATCAACGGGCGGTAATTTCGTTTCACGCAAAAAATAATAAGCACCGGGTAACAGGACAGCGACCGTACCAGCTTGTGACATGGCTTTAATGCCGTCCTCAGATACATGCTCTAGATGATCAACTGATAAAGCCTTGTATTGCGCGGCTAAAGCAGCACTATTTGAATCGGACAATTGTTCGGAATGACATTTGACAGGTAGACCGTGTGCTTGCGCAGTTTTGAATACCCGTTCGGTTTGCGACAGGGTAAAGGCAATTTTTTCACAAAACACATCGACTGCATCAGCCAATTTTTCCTTGCTAATTTTAGGCAGCATTTCTTCACAAATAAATTGAATATAAGCTTCTTTGTCACCTTCATAATTTGGTGGCAAACAATGCGCGCCCAAAAAAGTGCACTGAATGTTAACATCCAGTTCCTTTGCAATTTTTTTGGCAACACGCAGCATTTTAAATTCAGTTTCCGAATCCAAACCATAGCCCGAATTTATTTCCATCGTTGTTGCCCCACTATCCCGTAAAGCCCGCCCCAGCCTTAAGCGTTTTTGTAAACATTCCCCTTTCCCCCGCCCCCGTTGTGCCGTCCCCCTCCAA